>JAJBSY010000424.1 GCA_020861205.1 Deltaproteobacteria bacterium
GGATCAGTTCGTATGTGATGGCGGCCCTGTCCAACAGGCGGGCCGCATTGGTCTTTTGCGCCTTCATGCGTCCACTGCCGTCCGGGGATAAAAAAGGAACCGGGGACACCGGTTCCGTGAATCAATGGTTGTGATTCCCTTTGCAGCAGGATTTTTCCCCCGCCGCGTTGGTCTTGGCGGCTTCTTCCTCGGGGCTGCACTTTTCGGAAAGAGGCCGTCCGCAGCAACGGCGTCCGTTGGGATGCGCGTGCCCCTGGGGGGCGTTGGGAAGCTGGTTTTCCGGCATGGTCTTCAAATCGCTCATGGCGTTCCTCCTTACTGTGAACATGGAGAAGATAGGCCGCTCCGGGTATTATGGCAAGGGGTCAATTGATAAAAGTATTCATACCAAAAAGGGCGGATTGCCCTTCCGCGCAACGGGGTGTAAAGAATGACGGGAAAAGTGTTTTAAGACGCCGCCCTTGGCGTTCAGGGAGCGATTATGGCCAAAGCGTATGATCCGGCCGTCCATACCGCGGAACACGTGCTCAACCGGACGATGATCCGCCTGTTCGATTGTGGCCGTTGTTACACCTCGCACATCAACCCCGGCAAAGGCCGCTGCGACTTCCACTTCCCCCGGGACCTGACCGGGCCGGAAGCGGACGCCGTGGAAGCCGCCGTCAACGGGATCCTGGCCCGCGACCTGCCCGTGGCGGAACGCGAGCTCCCCCGCCGGGAGGCCGAAAAACTGGCGGACCTCTCCAAGCTGCCCGCATCCGTCGGCCCGGACGATCCCATCCGGATCGTGACGGTCGGCGATTACGATGTCTGCGCCTGCATCGGCGCCCATGCCGCATCCACCGGGGAGGTCGGCGCCTTTCATTTGGTTACGCACGACTTTTTGCCCGACGCGGCCAAGGGACCGACCCTTCGCCTGCGGTTCCGGCTGGAACCGCGCCCCTGAAGGCCTACCACCCCCGCTCGCCGTGCCAGGCGAGGATGTCAAGGAGGACGCGCGTATCGGCCGGGAGCCGGATCTGCATCCGGAGGTACCCCGGGGGCATACCCGGAATCGAGTCGCAATCCCGCACGATGACGCCGCGGTGCAGGAGTTTTTCCCGCGCGACGGAAGCGGGAGCGTTATGCGCGAGACCGGCGGTGATGAAACTTGGGCCGAGGAACACGCGCTCCGGATCGAAGCAGCCGCACAACCGCAACCGCATGGCGGTTTCCTCGCCCTGGCGCCGCATGGGAGAGAGCGCTTCACGGTAGGGGGCCAGGTTCTCCAGAAAGCGGATCCCCATGACCTGCGCGAAGGTCGAGAGCATCCAGGGCGGCCGGCGTTTGGCCATCCGGGCCAGCGCGGTGGCGTCCCCCGCCAGGTACCCGAGCCGCAGCCCGGGGCAGGCGAAAAATTTGGTGAAACTGTTCATGGAAAACACGGAAACGCCCGTTCGGGCATACCGGGCGTACGCCGTGTGGGCGTTCGCGTCATACTCCGGCCAGCCGTAGAGAAACTCCCGGTAAGTGGTATCGACCAGCACCCGGGGAATGCGCAAGACCTCGAAAAGTTCCTGAATGTTGGGATACGTGACCGCGCCGGGGTTGTTGGGCGTGCAGAGCACGGCAAGATCCGCGTTGCTGTCCCATATGGCGCGCAACTCCTTCGGGCCGCAGACGAATTCCTGGGAATCCGGCGGCGTGACGATGTCGTATTCAATCCCCAGAAGCATAGCCGCGCGCACGTATTCGGAAAACATGGGGCCGATGAACAATATCTTGCGCGGGGAAAGAGCGGTGAGGGCCAGCCAGATCAATTCCGACGAGCCGTTGCCGGGCAGGATGTTGGCGGGGGAGCAGTTTTCGTGGGCGGCGATGGCCTCGCGCAGCAGAACCGCATCGGTGTCCGGGTAGTGCTCGTAGGGATAGCGCGTGCCGCTGACGAGATTCTCGGTCACGCGGGCGGCGAACACGTGCGTGTTGCTGGAAAAATCGATGAAATCCGCGACGTCCTTGTGCAGCTTCCGGGCGAGGGCGTAAACATCGCCGCCATGCTTCGCCAGATCGTCCTCGGCCCGGCGGCGGCCAAGCGGCGTCCGCGGCGCGTACGTGTCCATCCTGCCTCCTGTGGTTACGGGCGCGGTGCGAACATGGGGGAATCGGGCGGCGTCACCCCCCGGAGTTCGGCGGCCTTCCGCACCAGCCGCTCCACCGCGAAACAGCCTTCGTCGCCCAGATCCAGGCTGAATTCGTTCACAAAGGTCTCGATATGCCGCCCCAGGACGCTCCCGTCCATTTCCTGGGCATGGGACCGGATGAACGGCCTGCTCGCCGCCGGATCGGCATCGGCGCTTTCCAGGCTGGCGCGTATGCAGCCGGTGACGCGTCGCAGGGTATCCTCGCCAAGTGAACGCCTGGCCGCGATGACGCCGAGCGGGATGGGCGCGCCGGTGGTCTCCTCCCACCATTTGCCGAGGTCCAGCACGAGGTGCAGGCCGTGATCCGCATAGGTGAACCGGCTTTCATGAATAATGACGCCGGCGGCGCAGTCGCCCCGCCTCACCGCCGGCATGATCCGGTCGAAGACCAGTTCCCGGCGCGGCCCGTTGAACGCCCCGTGCAGGGACAGCAAGGTATTCGCCGTTGTCCGCAGGCCTGGGACGGCGATGGTCGCGTCACGCAGATCCTGCGGAGCGAGAGGCCGCGATGCGACCAGAAGAGGCCCGCAGCCGCGACCGAGCGCGCCGCCCGACCGTAGCACCACGTATTCGTCGAGAACGTCCGCGACGGCGGCGGCGGAAAGTTTGGTCACATCGAGCGCGCCCTCCCGGGCGAGGGAATTGAGTTCCTCCACGTCGGCGAAATGCGTCTCGAGAGGCCCGAGGCCCCGGCCTAAAGGAACGCGGCCCTCGACTAAAGCGGCGAAAATATACGTATCGTTGGGACATGGCGAGATGCCCAGGCGTAACGCCATAGAACGACCCTCCTGGGTTGCGGCGGTTTCGCGTAAACCGGCGGCTCGCCCGGCGTGAACCGGGGCCGTCCGAACCGGGCAACGGTTAAAACGTGGCGGCTTTTTTCAAAATAGCTTTGACTCCCGGCGCGAACCGCGCGGCCGAATAGTCTGGAACGCTGCCTTCGGGTATGATGTTGTCCTCGGGCGGCTCCCGAAAATTTTCAAGAATATCCGCGCGGGGCCCGCGCATTTTTTTATAAAATTCATGCTTGGAACGGAAATAATAGTGGTTGATCTGGCCTATGCGCCACGAAGGCGGACGGGAATACCACAGGTGGATGGGCGTGTGGTTTTCGGTCACGATCGGGTGCTCTTTGTCCTTCACGATGCAGGTGTGCGGATTGTGGTAGAAACAATCCGTGCGGTCCGGCTGCATGATGACCTTGACCACCTCGTTGCGCTGGTACCCGTCGGGTACGGCCATGGTATACTTTTCGATCTGCAGGCCTTCGGGCGGTTTCAGGTGCCCGTTCGTTCCGTAAATTTTCCAATTCATCGCAAGGCCGCCGTACCCCTCGAATTCCTCGAGCATGGACGGAATATCGTTCCGTAGTTTCGGCGCGATGAACTCGTCGGCGTCCACGAAGGCGATCCACTTGCAATCCTTGCCGTACTTGGCAAGACAATGATTGTAGGTCATCAACTGGATGGTCCGCCCCGGAGCTTCATGGACGATCAGGCGCGACCGGCCCATCATGCGTTGCATTTTCGCAAGCGTATCCCGCAACGGGATTTTGCTGTGGTTGTCGTACAGGTAAAAGGCTTCGACACCCAGGTGGGCGTAATAGGCGACCCATTCCTCGATGTAGGGGGTCTCGTCCCTGATAATCGCGCAAATACCCAGGTAATGCAACGTACGCCTCCACGGTGGTGCCGCAATCTGCTTGATACTTCCTCAGGCTCTCCCGCGCGAAGCGCATGTATGCAGTGATACGCTTCTTCTCCGCGCGGAGCGCGCCTTCCTTGTCCGAAGTCAATTGAGCCACGACCGGATAGCGGCCGATCAAGCGGCCGTCATGTTGTTCTAGAGATATAGTTGCGCGGGCGTTCCGTCAACCGGGAGCCTTGGGCCGGAAGGGGGCTTACCGGCTCGCGGTCGTTTTTAGGATGCGGGCTGGCGGCATCCCGAAAAAACCGACCATGCCCGGCCCGGGAAAAAGACCGAGGACGCAGGATCCATGAAGGCCGGGGATTTCCCGTAGGCTTGAACGCTTGCGCAATGTCGGTAATATTTGTTATACTATATCCAACAAGTGAAGCCGAGGGCTTGCCTCCGGCCCGTTCCATACGGGATCTCCGGCTCCCCCCACCGAAGATCCCGTATGGAACTATCTTCGAAAAACCAAAGGCCCGCCGTTGCAACGGCGGGCCTTTGGTTTTCTTTGAAAACGCCTACGCGCCCCGCTCTTCAAGCACGGCCACGGCGGGAAGTTTCCTGCCCTCCAAAAACTCAAGGAACGCGCCGCCGCCGGTGGAAAGATACGAAACTTTCTTTTCCACGCCGAACTTGTCAATGGCCGCCAGGGTGTCGCCTCCGCCCGCGATGGAAAAGGCCGGACTTTCCGCCACGGCCTTGCACAGGGCCTCGGTGCCCTTGCTGAAAGGCGCCATTTCGAACACGCCGACCGGGCCGTTCCAGACGATGGTCCCCGCTTTTTTCAGGATATCCGCGTACAGCGCGGCGGTCTTCGGCCCCACGTCGAGGATCATGTCGTCGTCGGCTACATCGGCAACGTTCTTGACCGTCGCGGGGGCGGTTTCCGCGAACTCCTTGGCCACCACCACGTCGACGGGCAAGGGGATATCGCCTCCCTTGGCCTTGGCCGCGTCCATCAGGCGCCTGGCCTCGCCCACGAGGTCAGGCTCGTACAACGATTTACCGACCGGGAAACCGGCGGCCTTCAGAAAGTTGTTGGCGATGCCGCCCCCCACGATAAGCTTGTCCACCTTGGACGTCAGGGCTTCCAGGATGGTAAGCTTCGTGGAGACCTTCGAACCGCCGATAATGGCGACCATGGGCCTGGCGGGGTTGGCGACGGCCTTTTCCAGGGCGTTCAACTCCTTCTCGAGCAGCGGCCCGGCACAGGCTACGGGCGCGAACCTGGCCACCGCGTCGGTGGAAGCTTCCGCGCGGTGGGCCGTGCCGAAGGCGTCCATGACAAACACGTCGCAGAGGGCCGCGTATTTCAGGCCCAGGGCTTCGTCGTTCTTTTTTTCGCCCTTGTTGAACCGCACGTTCTCGCACAGGACGACCTCTCCCGGGTTCAGGGAAACGCCATCGAGATAGCCCTTCACCAGCGGAACGGGCATCGACAGCAGCCCTGAAAGATACGCGGCAACCGGCGCGAGAGAGAATTCCTCCGCATACTCGCCCTCGGTGGGGCGGCCGAGATGGGAAAGCAGCATGACGGAAGCCCCGGCATCCAGAGCCATCTTCACGGTTGGGATAATGGCTCGGATACGCGCGTCGCTCGTAACCTTCCCGTCCTTTACCGGCACGTTCAAATCCACGCGGATAAGCACCCGCTTGCCTCGCAGGGCGCCTTTCGCGGCGAGATCGGACATGGTTATCACAGCCATCATGGAACTCCTTTACGTCACTATGGTTTTATTCTTCCTGATACGCGGGTTGCAGATCCAGCACGAAGCGGCCGGGCTCCACCAGGGGTTCCGCGTACCGCAGTCGCATCCGGCTGCCGTCAAAGGCTTCCACCGAAACGCCGTCTTCGAAGTCCCGGTCCGTTTCCGCGATAACGTCGGCCAGGGTATACAGCCAGTTGCCGAGCTCGTCCGGGTCCGCGCCGGAGCAATGGCACTGCACGTCCGGAAGGCCGAAGACGTGCAGGCCGAGCGTGTCCATCACGATCTCGTCCTCGCTTCCCTCCACCGCGTACAGGCGGACGTTGACCAGCCCCAGCAAAGGGTAATGGTCCGGATCGTCCGGCGCTGCGGCGAGAAAATCCTCGGGTCTGAGCAGGCACTGGCTGCTCGGGAAATGCAGCGCGGCGCACGGTATGTGTTTCGCGGCCGCATACAAGACCTTGGAAAAAATAGCTATCCGCCGACGGGGATCGAGCCCGGTCGAAAGAAAATCGGTAACCAGAAGCGTGTGCGGCGCGTTCGCCACGACGTCGCGGGCCGCATCCCAGCCCCAGGTTTGGCCGAGGCTCGTCTCCAGCGTTGCAGCGGCCTTTTGCGGATCAGGGTTGCGGTGCGGCGAGGCATCGCTCAGGAAGAGTATCTGGGCAGGGACGACTTCGCCGTCTTCATACTCCACGGGGCACCCTTCCAGCGCGAGATGCAACGCTTCCCCGTCATTGCGCAATACCTGGACGCCCCCGAGTGCTTCGCGAATATCCGCGACGATGCCGTCACGCGTGGCCTTGGCCAGAACGACGGGCTCCTCGCACAGAAGTTCGGCCATGCAGACGCGAGGCGCCGAAGCACCCCGTCCCTCAACCCCCGCCCCGGGTCCGGTTGCGGTCTCAGCCGGCATAAACAATCCCGCCTTCGGATTTATACGGCCGCATGGAGCAGCATATTGTCGCGATGCACGGCCTCGGCATAGGGGGCGTCGCCCTCGATTCCCTTCCCGCCGTGCCCGGCCAGAGATTTTCCCATGACCCGCCTCAGTTCCGCGGCCGAGTAGTTGCACAGCCCGACGGCCACCGGCTTGCCGTCCGGCCCGAGAATCGTCACCAGCGCGCCCTGCCCGAAACTGCCGGAAACCGCCGTTATCCCGGCGGGCAAAAGGCTTTTCCCGCCCCGGGTCAACGCGCGCACGGCCCCGGCGTCAATGGTGAGCGTTCCGGCGGAGTCCGCGTTGTAGGCCAGCCAGAACTTGCGGCTGGAAATGGCCTTGGCGGAGGGCCGCACCCAGGTGCCGAGCGTGGCCTCGGGTTCCGCGAACACACGCTCCAAAATGCCGTCATCCCTGCCCGGAACGATATACGTGGGCACACCGATCTGGGCGGCGCGGCACGCCGCGCGCAGCTTGGAATGCATACCCCCCGAACCGAGGGCCGTCTTGGCCCCGCACAGGGCGTTGACGTCCAGGCTCTGGATATCCTCGATGCACTCCATGACCCGCGCGTCCGCGTTCGTTCCCGGATCCGCGTCGAACACGCCCCTGGCCGAGGTCAGGTTGATGAACAGGTCCGCCTCGGTGAGGTTGAGCAGCAACCCCGAGAGGTTGTCGTTATCCCCGAATTTCAGTTCGCTCACCGCCACGGTGTCGTTCTCGTTGACCACGGGAATGGCGCCCCACTCCAGAAGCGTCGCGAAGGTGTTGCGCGCGTTGAGGAAGCGCTGGCGGCTGCGCATGTCGTCACGCGTGAGCAATACCTGGGCGGAAACTTTGCCCCGGTCCGCGAAAGCCTGGTCGTAGGCGTGCATGAGACGGCTCTGCCCGATGGCCGCCGCGGCCTGCTTGTTGGGCAGGTCCGCCGTGGAAATAACCCGCCTGACCCGCATGACGCCGCGTCCGGCGGCCACGGCCCCGGAGGAAACCAGGATGACCTCGCGCCCGGTGTCGTGCACGGCCGCGAGCTGCGCCGCAAGCCGCTCCACCCGGTTCTGGTCCAGCCCCTGGCCGGAGGCCAGCACCGCGCTGCCCACCTTGACAACCACCCGGCGGGATTTGGCGATATAGTGCCGCTTTTCTTTTTTCCAGTCCATTATTAGCGCCTTCCGGAGTGCTCAATGTGCTTGGTACTTCGCCGGGCTCTTCCCGGAACATCCCGGACGAGGGGTGCCCCGCTTCATTCTTTCGTCCACACGACCTCGACGTCTTCGTCCCCGTCGCCGCCGCCGTCGTCGGCGTCCCTGAAAACCACGAGCGGGGCATTCATGGACAGGGAATCGTACAGCGTCCACATGGCCGACACGACTTCCTCGACCCCCTCCCCGGTCAGCGCGGACATGAAAAAGATATCCCGGCCGTCCTGTTCGGCCTTGGCGCGCAGGCGTTCAACCTTTTCGGGATCCGCCGCGTCGATTTTATTCACGGCCTCTATCTGGCGGCGGGTCGCAAGTTCCTCGTTGAACAGGGCCAACTCCGCGTTGATGAGGTCGAAGCCAGACCACGGGTCGGCCTCGTCGATATCCTCGATGCTGAGGATGTGCAGCAAAAACCGCGTGCGCTCGACGTGCTTCAGAAACCGGTGCCCCAGCCCAGCGCCGGCGGACGCGCCTTCGATGAGGCCGGGAATGTCCGCGATGACGAGGCGGCGGTCGTAATCGCGCCCCTCTATCATGACGCCAAGGTTCGGGACCAGGGTGGTGAAGGGATAGGCCGCTATC
>JAJBSY010000007.1 GCA_020861205.1 Deltaproteobacteria bacterium
GATAATCCTGTTTCTGTCCATCGCCATCCTGGTGGTGTTCGTCGCGTTTCCCGTCATCCTGATTTTTTTCAACGCCTTCTGGGACAACAACGGCAACTTCAACCTCACGGACGTGGTCGCCGTCCTGAAGGAACCGTCCACGTACAAGGCGTTGCTGAATTCGATCATCATCGCCACCGGCACGACCCTCGGCAGCACCACGGTCGGCACTTTCTTCGCCTGGCTTGTGACCCGCACGGACCTGCCTTACAAGCGGTTCATGAAGGGCATGTTCCTGGTTCCCTTTATGCTGCCCTCCTTCATCGGCGCCCTGGCCTGGAAGATGCTGCTCTCCCCCAGGGCGGGGTATATCAACCGGCTCTTCATGGACACCTTCGGTTTCGACAGCCCGCTTTTCAATATTTACTCTTACGCGGGCATCATCATGGTGGAGATCATGTATCTCTTCCCCTTCGTGTTCATCCAGGTCTGCGGGGCGCTCGAGCGCATGGACCCGACCCTGGAGGAATCCGCCCGCATTTCCGGCGCCGGGCTCGGCACCATCACCCGCAAGATCACCATCCCGCTGGTCCTGCCCAGCATCTTCTCGGGCGCGCTCCTGATCATGCTGTATTCCATGGCCCATTTCGGTACCGTGGCCGTCCTGGGCATTGAAAACGGCATCTACAACATCCCCACCCTGATTTACGAACGCATCCACCAGAGCGCGGGCAGCTTCGAGTCCATTCGCACGGGCACGGTGCTGGCCTCCATCCTGGTCGTCACGGCCGCCTGCATCATCTGGCTGCAAAACAAAATTCTCGGCAAGGGGCGGTACCAGATCATCGCGGGGAAGAGTTTCCGGCCGGTGGAACTGAAGCTTCGCGGGCTGCGGTTGCCCCTGTTCGTCTTTTGCGTGGCCTATATCGGGTTCACCATCGTGCTGCCCACGGCGGTCATCTTCCTGGTGGGCGCGCTGCCGACCTACGGGTTGCCCTTCACCTGGGAAAACCTCTCGCTGGAGAATTACCGGTTCATCCTGTTCGAGCACAAGCTCACCCGCGACGCCATTTTCAACAGCGTCACCCTGGGGCTTACCGCGGCGCTCATCACCATGTTCGCCGGGGTCATGATCTCTTACGTGATCGTGAAAATGAAGGTCCGGGGCAAGGGTATCCTGGAATTTCTCGGGATGCTGCCCTTTTCCGTGCCGGGCTCGGTCATCGCCCTGGGCGTTATCCTGGCCTGGAGCGGCCAGTTCGGCATCAATTTGTACAACACGGTCTGGATTATCCTGGTAGCCTATATCGCGCGGTATATGGCCTTTTCCCTCAGGGCCAACTCGGCGGCCCTGGAGCAGGTGCACGATTCCCTTGTGGAAGCGGCCAGGGCCTGCGGCGCGACCATGTGGCAGGCCCTCAAGGATATCGTGCTGCCCCTGGTCCGGCCGGGCATGTTGGCGGCCTTTTTCCTGATCTTCCTGCCCTCCCTGCGCGAACTCACGGTTTCCATCATGCTGTACGCGCCGACCACCAGGACCATCGGCGGCGCCATCTACACCTTGAACGAGGCCGGGGAAACCGTGGTTTCCGCCGCGCTCGCCGGCATAGCCCTCATTCTCATCATCACGGGGCAGACGCTCATCAACCGCTTCTCCGCCAAACATCTCAAGGGATAACGCCATGTCGTACGTAAGACTTATCGACGTCACCAAACGGTTCGGCCAGGTTACGGCGGTTGACCGGCTGAACCTGGAGATCGGCAAAGGCGAGTGTTTTTCCATGCTCGGGCCGTCCGGCTGCGGCAAAACCACTACGCTCCGCATGGTGGCCGGGTTCGAGGACCTGGATGAAGGCGAAATCCACGTCGGGGACAGGCTCCTTTCCTCCAAAAAGCGCGGCTACTACCTGCCGCCGGAAAAACGGGATTTCGGCATGGTGTTCCAGGCTTTCGCGGTCTGGCCGCATCTTTCCGTGTATGAAAACGTGGCCTTTCCCCTCCGGGTCAGGAAACTGCCCGCATCGGAAATAGAACGCCGCACCAGGGACGCGCTTACCTCGACCAACCTGCTGGACATGGCCGCGAAAAGCCCGGAAGACCTTTCCGGCGGCGGGAAGCAGCGGGTCGCGCTGGCCCGGGCCTTGGCCATCAACCCGGACGTCATGCTGCTGGACGAACCGCTTTCCAGCCTCGACCCGCATCTTCGCGAGGAAATGCGCTTTGAGATCAAAGACCTGCAGCGGCAATACGGGTTTTCCATCATCTACGTGACGCACGACCAGGCCGAGGCCATGGCCCTTTCCGACCGCATCCTGGTTATGAAGCTCGGCGTGGTGCAGCAGATCGATACGCCGCTCAACGTCTACAGCCACCCGGCGAACAAGTTTGTGTTCAGCTTCATCGGGCTGTCCAATTTTCTCGAGGTGGCGGGCGAGGACGGCTCCTACCGGATCCTGGGCGGCGAACCGCTGCCTGCGGGGCTCCGGCCGGACGGCGAGCTTACGGGTCCCCGGCTGTCCCTTGCCAGCCGCCCCTCGGAAATCGACTTCGTTCCGGACGGCGGGATCGCCGGCACGGTTCTGCGCAAGTCTTTTCTCGGGGAAATCGTGGATTACCAGATCCAGGTCGGGGAGCAGACCATGCGGGTGGAGAAAGGCAGGCGGTCCGTCGGGCCCTCGGTCGGGGAAGCCTGCCATCTCAGCCTGGTGCGCCCCTTCTGGTACCCCGCGGATGAGGCATAGCCTCTAAGTCCCCTCTCGCCTACTGGGCAACCTGACATGAAGCAAAACCGCCCGCTGCCGCTGGCGAAGTGTTGTCACGTCCGATCTTCCGCCACCCTCTCCCACTGATACCCGGACCAAGGAGCGCCTTGTCCGGCAGGTCACCTTCCCGAGGACCCCCTCAAGGGCACGGACGGCGCCGGATATTCCCGCAGAAGCCCGGCGGTTCAATAAAAAAAAATAACGCTTTTTTTTATAATCAATATAGATTATCAGGTTTCCTAGTTCACCGCTTGGACAGTTTTCGCGCATCCGCCGTCGGTCCGAAGGGTGTTTTCCGGAAGACAGGCGGGCGGGGGGCGGCACGAGAAGTGTGGCGGGCCGGTTATGCCATGTGCGGTAGTTCCTTTTCCGTTTGTTGTTCATGAACGGAAAACGAGTGGCGCCATGAATGATCGGGATTGCAAAGGCCTACCATCACACGAGGAAAGGAAAATGAAAAAAATCTTGTTCTTGGCGGCGGTTTTCACTGTGTTGTTCGCGTCTCTCGGGCACGCCGAGACCGTAAAGATCGGCGGAAAGACCCTGAACTACAATCTTCCGGACGGATACGTCCTGGCCACCGGGGGCAAGTACGCCCAGGTCCTCGCCTTGATGCGGCAAGGGCAGCCCAAAGACATCCATATCTTTACCATGTTTGTACCCAAGGATGTGGATGAGGCCGCCGAATCGGATCTGTCCTCCATGGACCGGTATGTGACGCTCTGCTACAGCCGTCAGTTGCAGAACAGGGATTGCTCCACCCAGGATTTTAGCGAGCTCAAAGCGGCGATCATCAAACAGCAGGGCAAGCTCAACGACGGCGAGCTCGCATCCCAGGCCAACCAGGCCTTGAAAAAAGTCGGGGGCGGCCAGTTCCGGGTCGGTTCCGTCAAATCGCTCGGCACGTTCGGCGATTCCAAAACGTCGATTTCCTTCATGGCGCTTGTCACGATGAGCGTACCGGCCCCGAACGGCGGGAGCGAACCCATGGAAATGGGGCTCGTTTCCACCCAGTTGCTGGCCGAGAGCAAGATACTCACCGTCAACCAGTATCGCCTCATCCGGTCGCCGGAGGATCTTACCGAGCTTCGGCAAGAATCCGGCAAAGTCATTGCCGGCCTTGGCTTCAAGCAAGGCGGCGCCAGCCGGTCCTCGTTTAAAAACGGATCCTCCTCCATATGGACGTATATGTGGAAAGCCTTCCTGGGCGCGGTTATCGGCGGTGTGCTCGGGGGTCTGGGCATGTTCGTCTGGAACCGGACAAAAGGCAAAACGAACGGCGCCGACGGTCAGGCGGACAAGCCGGGCACCGCAAAAGAGATACGGGCCCAAGTCTTCGACAACCTGAAGGGTCTGTTCGGGAAAAAGAAGGGATAAGTTCCCCGGGATCGGTACATTTCGGGAAGCCCGGCGCCTCAGTGGCCCGGGCTTCTTTCCTTTCGCCTCACTTTCTACGGACCATCAGGAAAAGGAGCGCCGGGCTATGAATTCCAAAAAGCTCGCGACGATGCGCAGTTGTTTGGCGTCCTGATTGGGTACTACCCAGGTATGCCGGGCATAGGATTGACCGTCCGGATGCCTGATCTCATACTTGTAAATTCCCGGCATCCTGCCGGCCGCTATTTCGGAAAGGAACGAGTAGCCAAGGCCTTTGAGCACCATCTCGATGGCGGAACCCAGCCGATCCACCACCATTGCGATCTTGGGGGGTTTCTTGTAATTCTCGGCCCACCACATGGTAAGCCCCGTCCGGACAAGGGGGTCGCTCTTGTAGGCTATTTGCGGCTCGTCCGGCAGGCTGGCGAGATCTATTTTCTTTGTGGAGCAGATAAACGTCCTCTCCGTGGCCAGATGGATCCTCTCCGGCAGGAGGGTATCGTCATTGCGGATAAACCCGACATGCACCTCGCCGTTGCCGACCAGCCGGATGATGTCCGAGCTCCAGGCCGAGGTGACCATGAACTCCACGAGCGGATACCGTTTTTTGAACGCCGCCAGTATTTCGGGCAAAATGTAGCTGATGCAGTAGTTTGACGCGCCTATCCGAAGCGTTCCCTTGACCTCCTTGCCCATGTCGTTGACGTGTTCGCGAACCGAGCGCAGCTTTTCGAGCATGGACACGGCGTACTCCACAAGAAATTCGCCCGCGGGCGTGAATTCGATGCCGCTTTTGGTGCGGCGGGCGATGCTCGTGCCGAACCGTTCCTCGAGCACCTGCAGGCGTTTCGAAAGCCCCGGCTGCGACGTGTGCAGCGCGTCGGCGGCCTTGGTGATGTTTCTCGTGTCGCGCAAGGCGCTCAGCAATAACCAGTCTTTCTCGTCCATGGCGTCCCCGTTGGCGGATTCATCCAGGCTGTCAATGCCGGGAATCCGTGGTCCGTATGGTTTCCAGAATGCCTCGCGCCTCTTTGGAGCGCAGGTAGCGGATAGTCACCGGCGGGACGAGTTTTTCCAGGCGCGTCCAGTCTCCCGCCCGGATCAGGTCGCGGACCTTCGAGGCGCTGACGATCTCGCCGTCCACCGCCACCCGGGGCACGGTGTGCACCGTTATCCCCGCCGGGGGGAGGATCTCGCGCATGGCTTCGTTGTATGCAGCGGTTACCGGGCAATAGGGCTCTTCCCCGACGTACCGGTCGGTTATCCCGAGCCGCGGGGCGATCTGGCGGGCGAACAGGTCGGCGTCCAGCCGGGTCTGGGCTTGCACGTGCTCCTGCTCCCTGGTGAAGTAGGTGGGGAACGTCGCGGCCGAAATGATATACTTGCCGCCCTCCGCCACCGCGACGTTGGGCAGATCCGCGACGCCCTCCCGGATGAGACGGAGCCTGTCCGCGTACGGAAAGACGGAAAGATCCTCGCTGACGACGAACACGATGACCCCCGGCCGCTCGGCCGCGGCCTTTTCTATCAGCGCGCGATGCCCCATGGTGAACGGGTTCGCGTTGATGACCAGGGCTGCGCGCCCGGCCGGCAGGTGCGCGGTCTCCCCGGCTACGGCTTCACAATAGGAGGCAACCGAACCGAGGCCGCTCTCCAGGAGGGCCGCGAACGGCTCGGCCCTGGCGATTACGTTGAACCCGAGACCGGCAAACAGAAAGGCCTTGGCGGGCCGGGTAAAGATAAAGTAGTGCAGTATGCCCTTGCGGGCCATCTCCTGCATCAGGTTTGACAGGATGGCGGCGGTCAGTCCGGCGCCCTGGATGCTTTCGTCGACCGCGATATTGCGCAGCACCTCCCCCTTCGAGGAGCCCGTGCCCACGAGCCTGCCGTCATCGTCCCGCAAGGCCACGGTAAAGGAGACGTCACCATCGAAATCCAGGCCGAAACGCCGCAGGAATTCCCTGATTTCAGCGACATTCCCGCCCCGGCGCAGGTTGACGTATTCTATGTGGAACGCTTCCGCCATGGGCCCTCCCTTGTCCCCTCGAGCCTAACCACAAAAATCCGCGCCCCGCAAGAGCGGGGCGCGGGAATAATCGCATCTCGCGGCACGCGGGTCACTCCGGCAGGGGACTGCGGATGACGTCGAGCACCGTGCCGTCGCGATATTCGATAACCGCCGTGATCTGATCCGAGACTTTCAGCGGTTCGGGTTTCGCGCCGGAAAGGGCGTAGGCCATGTCGCGCAGTTCCTCGATGGACTTTATGGGCAGCCCGGATCCCTTGAGGTTGTCGGAGAGGTCCTTCCGGTTGGGATTCACGGCAATGCCCCTGTCCGTCACGATGACGTCAATGGTTTCCCCCGGGGTGGAAATCGTCTGCACCGAATCCGTGACCATGGGCAGCCTTCCCCGCAAAAGGGGCGCGGTGATGATGGTGCACCTGGCTCCCGCCGAGGCGTCCGGGTGCCCGCCCAGCGCGCCCATCATGATGCCGTTGGAGTCGGTCATGACGTTGACGTTGAAGTTCACGTCCACCTCCGTGGCCCCGAGAACGACGTAATCGAGCTTGTTGACCATGGCCCCCTTGTTCCAGGGGTTGGCATAGTTGCCGCTGTCGTATTCCTGATGCCGGGGATTGTCCCGCAGGGACTCGATGGTGCGGGCGTCGAAACTCTGGGTGTCGAACAGGGTGCGGATCAGCCCCTCGTCGAGCAAGTCGCAGAAAGCGCCCACGATGCCGCCGATGGCCATGCCCGCCGTGATCTTGTCGCGGACCATCAGGTCGCGCAGGAAAAGCCCGGTGGAAACCGAGGCCGCGCCCGCGCCGAGCTGCATGGCGAACCCTTCCCGGAAGTAACCGGCGTGCTCCACGACCTGGGCGGCCATGCGGGCCATGATCAGGTCGCGCGGGTTTTGCGAGCCGCGCAAGGCCCCGGTGGCGATGCCCTTCGGATCCCCGATGGCGTCCACCTTGACCACGTAATCCACCATGTACTGGGGGATGCTGACCGGGCAGATGGGATGCTCCACGAGGTTGTCCGTGATGGCCACGACCGTGTCCGCGTATTTGGCGTCCACCATGCCGTACCCCAGGGAACCGCATGCCGCCGGGCCCTGCACGCCGTTAACGTTGCCGTACGTATCGCAGGTCGGCGCCGCGAGAAAGGCCACGTCTATCCGCAACTCGCCGTTCTCGATGGCCCGCGCCCGCCCGCCGTGGGGCCGCACGATGGTGGGCTTCGCCAGCTTGTTCATGGTCAGGAATTTCCCCAGCTCGCTCCGCAGACCGCTGGTCTGGGCGGCGACGATGGTCCCGTCCTGGAAAAGGGGGATCAGCGCGTCGTTGGAATTGAGGAACGAGCTCGGCGCGAGGGTCAGCCCCTTGATGCCCCGCTTCCGGATGGCCTGCATGACCATATTCATTACGTAGTCGCCGTTGCGCAAGGCATGGTGGAAGGAAACGGTCATGCCGTCCTTCAGGCCGGAGGCGACGATGGCTTCTTCCACGGACTTGAGCACCTTGCCGCCGTCATGCGGGTACGCGGCCTTCGTCAGCCGCCCCCAATGGCGCTGCCCTTCGGGAGCCCTTGTCGCGAACGCGCCGGCGTACGGAACTATTTGCTTATATCCTTCAAGCGATGTCGGTATTTCACGACCAGCGGCGTTTTTCATCAGCTGTTCTCCTTTTCGATCCCGGCGGCGAGGGCGAGGGCGAGAACCCGTTTGGCCCGGGTAACCATGGGCATGTCGATCATCTTGCCGTCAAGCGCGACAACGCCGGACTTTTTGCGCATCGCTTCCTCGTAGACGTCCAGCACGCGATAGGCATAGTCGATGTCTTTCCGGGCCGGGGTGAACACGGAGTGGATGGCCTCGATCTGGCGCGGGTTGACGCAGGATTTGCCGTCAAACCCCAGTTCCTTGATAATGGCGGTTTCCCTGATGAGCCCCTCCTCGTCCCGTAGGTCCGAGAACACGGAATCGATGGCCTGCACCCCGGCTTCCTTGGCGGCCAGAACCAGCAGGCTCCGGGCGACGAACAGCTCCCGGCCGGCGGTGATCTCGTTGCCGCGCGTCTTCGCCGTCTTGATGGAAGCGGCAAAATCCTCCCCGCCGATGGCGATGCCGTGCATCCCCCGGCCGGC
>JAJBSY010000216.1 GCA_020861205.1 Deltaproteobacteria bacterium
GTCCTAAGGGACGCGACGCTGACAGTGGACCTGCCGGACGGCGAAACCTCGCCGGTATTCCTGAAGGAAGCAGGGCTGGATATGGACTTTACGGATAAACGGCAACAGGTCACGTTGTCGGCCGACCAGCTTACGGTGGCAAAAAAGCTGCTTCTCGCCAAAAAAACGGACCTCGGCATTGCCAGCGAAATGGGAGCCCTCGCCGGGTATCTTCCCGAAACGATCATCGCGGGCGGCCAAGTGACCATGGATGTTTCCGTTCCGGGCGGGAATTCCCTTTTTCTGTCGTTTTCCCCCTTCGCGCTTTCCGTCCAGGATCTGGGCACGTGCGTGGTGCGCGCGGCCATACACGGTCCGGCCGACATGAAGGGAGACGTGTCGATCAGCCTTCTGGAGGTCGAACTCACCGATGCCGGGGCATCGGACATCCTCTTCGCGCTGATCGGGAAAGGCCAGGGCAAGACGCCGGAGTTTTTCCGGCGGGAAATCCGCATGGGCCTTTCGACGGCCGGGTTCACGCTGTCGGGTCCGCGGGCGAAGTTGAATCCCGACGTTCTCGACTTCCTGGAAAAACCGGGCGCCACGCTCTCCGTAAAATTCGCCCCCGGCCGCCCGGTCAAACCGGAGGAAGTGGAGGAGATGTTACTGCGCGACCCCGAGAGCGCCGGGCTGTCGTCCACGCTTACCCGGCCGGACGCTTCTCAAGGCGGTTGACCGTAGAAACGCGGGGCCATACGCGGTCCGGAGCTTTCCCGGCGCGATGGCTTCCGTGAAACGCCGGACAAAGCCCTTCCCCTCCCTGCCTGATCACGGACCACCGCGTCCTTGCCTGTGGGGTTTTCAGGTATCCCGGTGGCGGCGTGAGAACCCGGACTTCCCCACATCCGGCCGGGACCGTGCGGATATTCCGCCCCATGAAAACCCGTTTCCGGCTGTAACGCTCCGGTTACCCGCATCCTCGCAAGAGACCCTCAGAATAGCCTTGACAAACCGGTGAAAAAGCCGTTTCTGGTTTTCCGTTTCCAAGGAAAAGCCATGCCCAGATATTCCCGCATGTTCACGCTGCCCGGCCGGGGCTTTGTCGGCTGGCGTCCGCTCACCCTCTGGGCCGGCGCCGCGCTTATCGGTTTTGTCGCGCTGTTCCTCGGCAAGGGCGCGGCGTTCGTTTTTCATTTTTTTACCCGGATGACGGCGGACTATCCCTGGTGGCCGTTCGTCTCCCTGCCGGCCGGCGGCATCCTGCTCACCTGGTTCATGGCCAGAGTGGGCGCGGGCACGGAGGGCAGCGGCATCCAGCAAGCCGTCGCCGCCATGCAGGTGGCCGAATCACCCGCCAAGGTCGGCTGGTTCGTCAACCTCCGGCTGGCCGGCGCCAAGTTCATCGCGCTGCTCATGGGAACCGCCTCCGGTTTCGTTGTGGGCCTCGAGGGGCCGACTGTCCAGATAGGCGCGAGCATTCTCTATACCTTCCGCCATTTCCTGCCCCAGGACAACGCCATCCTGCGCCGGCAGCTCGTCATGGCCGGCGGCGCCGCCGGGATCGCCGCGGCCTTCAGCGCGCCCCTTGCCGGGCTGATGTTCGCCTTTGAAGAATTGGGGCGCCACGTCTCTCCGCGCGGCACTGCCCGCACGAGCATCGCCGTGGTGCTTTCCGGCACCATGGCCTACGCCGTGAGCAACAGGGTCAACTACTTCGGGCAGGTCCACCTCACCCAACGCCCGACGCTGTATGTTCTCGGCATCCTGTGCCTGATCACCCTGGCCGGAGCGCTTGTGGGCGGGGCGTTTTCCTGGCTGGCCATCCGCACGGACAAATGGATGCCCCGGAAAATGCTGTTTTTCCGTATGCATCACCCGTACATCTTCGTTGTCATATGCGGCGTGCTAGTCGGCATTTGCGGCCTTGCCGCGCCTGTCTTCGGAAGCGGCGTGGAGGTTACTCGCCATTTGCTCCACGGAGATATGGCCGTCGAATGGTACTACCTGCCGTTAAAACTTGTCGCGCTCCTGCTGACCAACCTTACGGGCATACCGGGCGGGATTTTCGCGCCCTCGCTTTCCCTGGGAGCTGGGGTGGGCAGCTGGTTCCTGCCGCTCGCCGGCGCGCAGTGGCAGGGCGAAATACTGGCCGTCGGCATGGTGGCTGTCCTTTCCGCCGCGACCCGCGCGCCGCTTACGGCCGCCTTTATCATGATCGAAATGACCAACGGCCATGCCATGGTGCTGGAAATGCTCGCCGCCTCCATGCTCGCCGCGCAGTCGGCCCGGTATTTCCACGTCCGCTTCTACCACGACCTCGCGCAGAGGGCCCTGCACATGATGCCGGATCTGCCCGAGTCCGACCACAGACCCTTTTGGGGCGGGCTGTTCGGTAAAAGGCCCTGATACGCGCCGCAAGCGCGCCGAAACCGCCCCGGAACAGGATTCCGGACGCGTCTCGTCCGAAGCTTCCCCAGCGGGTAGCAGCGCCGTTACTCGCGCGGTAGATTTATCAGCCCGCGTAAATCATGGTTTAATAAATTCTCCCATGATTGCCTGACACTTCAGAATCCTTATGAGGCAACCATGAAGATGAACGAAAGCCCGGACGACGCCCTGCTTACGTGGCTCGTCTTCGATATCGAGAGCGCCGGTCAGGACGATCTTCTTCCGCACCGTCCCGACGACGGTATTTTCCAAGCGCGGGCCGCGACCCACATGCTGGCCGGCAGAGAGCGGATCGTTCCTTTTGATCATGACGCCTATCTTTTTGAACCGATGCTCGGCGGATTGCGCGCCTTTTTCTATCTTTCCACCGAAGAATGCGCCCTTATCGGCACGCGCGGCATAAACCTTCTTGCCTGGTTTCCGGAACTCGCCCCCGCGAATATGCATGTCGCCGCCCGCTGCGTCCTGGACGGCGAAGTGGTGTGTTTCAGAAACGGAAAACCAAGCCACGAGGAATTCCTTCACAGGTTGCAGCTCAAGGATCCGGCGGTGATAATGCGCGCCGCCCGTCGTTGCCCGGCAATATTCGTGGCCAGTGACATCGTTTTTGCCGAAGACGGCCAGATTACCAACCTCCCGGCCTTGGACCGCAAGGAAATTTTGGGCAAAACCATCCTTGAGACCACAAGCCTCATAGCGATCCGGTACCTGCGAGGCCAGGGGAATACGCTGTATAACGCTGCCCGCCAGAGGGGATTGGAAGGTATTATGGCGAAACACAAAACAAGCAGTTACCACTTCGGGATCAGGAGCCCTGATTGGATCGCCATAAAAAACATGTTGCGGGACAATTTCATCGTCTGCGGGTACACCACGGGCAAAAAACCCTCCGTCGTGCTCGGCCAGTATGACCCCACGGGCGTTATCCTTTACAGGGGAACCGCGGCCCTGGAAGGATGGGATGAGGATTTTTCCTGTATCCGCCGTCAACGAACCGTTTCGCGGCACCCCTTTCCCAACCTCCTTCCGGATGCGGTTCCGAACGCCGCCTGGGTCGAGCCCGCTCTCGTCTGCACGGCATCCTTTACCGCGCGCGACGAACTCGGGTTTCTTTCCGATCCTTGTTACCAGGGATTACGTTCCTACCAGGCCTGGGATAAAGCGCTCCTGCGGGACGTTCAACACGGAGCCGGCCGGGCTCCCGCATAAAAGATCAGTGTGATCTCTGGGCGTCCGCCCCATCCACTTTTTTTTAAAAAGGGCTTGCCTTTCCGCCCGACATTGGGTACTTCAACTCTTCGACACGCCGGGGTAGCTCAGTTGGTAGAGCAGCGGACTGAAAATCCGCGTGTGGGCAGTTCAATCCTGTCCCCCGGCACCACGAATTTGACCAACAAGGTCTATAGAAGGCCGGAAATACTGAACAAAATCAGCATTTCCGGCCTCTCTCTTGTCCGGGATAGAACAGGCAGGTGCGTGGACATCTGCTATTTTTGGCGGTATTTCTGACGGTATAGTTCTCTCTCAAGAGGTTGAAAATACCGTCATGCCGCTTTCAGATACCGCTATACGCAACGCAAAGCCTACGGGCAAGCCGCAAAAACTCGCAGACACCGAAGGTCTGTACCTCTTCATCTCCCCTACTGGCGGCAAACTTTGGCGCATGGACTACCGCTTCGCCGGGAAGCGGAAGACATTGAGCTTAGGTAAATACCCCGCTGTCGGCCTGAAAGACGCCCGGACGCGCCGAGACAAGGCCAAGGAACTCTTGGCTGACGGTATCGACCCCTCCGAGCAGAAAAAGGTCAACAAGCGCGTCATTATCGAGGAAGAGCGGCGCAGCCAGAATACATTTCGTCTCGTCGCCCTTGAATGGTTCGACACTTACGCGCCTGACCTCTCGGAGAAACACGCGCTCAAGCTGCGACGGTATTTGGAGAACGCCTTATTTGACGTATTCGGCAACAAGGTCATTACGGACATAGTACCCGCTGACATTTTGGAAGCAGCGCGGCCCGCGCAAGAGAAAGGGCGCATCCAGACGGCACACCGCCTTGTGCAGCTTACAGGGCAAGTGCTGCAATACGCCGTCATCAAGGGGATACTCAACGTCAACGTGGCTACGGGCATCACAAGGGCGCTGCAACCCATCCGGGTGACCAACTACCCCGCAGTTACCGACCCCAAAGAAATAGGCCGATTGCTCCGCGCAATCGACCACTACGAGGGCTATCCCTCCATCGTTTACTTCATGAAAATTTTGCCCTACGTCTTTACCCGCCCCGGCGAACTTCGCCTTGCCGAATGGGAAGATATCGACTTTGAAAACAGCCTCTTTATCGTCCCGTGGCACAGGATGAAAACGCGCAAGGTCAATCGCAAAGACCATCATGTGCCGCTGGCCCGTCAGGTTGTGGCCTTGTTCCGTGAGCTACAGGAATTTTCCGGCGACGGTAAATTCGTCTTTCCGGGGGCGAGAGCTAAAACGGACACTATCAGCGATGCGGGGCCGCTCAATGCCTTGCGCGATCTTGGCTATCCGAAAGAGGTTATGACCCTGCACGGTTTCCGCAGTATGGCAAGTACGCGCCTGAATGAAATGGGCTACCGCCCGGACATTATTGAAACGCAATTGGCCCACAAAGATCCGGATGCCGTGCGCATGGTATACAACCGGGCGCAATACATGGATGAGCGCCGCAAGATGATGGAAGAATGGGCTGACTATCTCGACGCTTTGCGGCTCTCCGTTTCTTGATACCCTTTCGCCATACCGCAACACATGAGGGGTGGCGCGGGCCTTGCGAGGGACACCGGAACGGAAGAGTGTCACGGTGCAAGGGCCGTGACGCCCCGGTTCAATTAGGATTTGTAGGATACAGGGATAACAGTTCGTAATCCGGCTACGGTGTACCACCATTCTTCTGTGTACGCTTCTCCCTCGCCGGTCAGTACCCATACAGGATTGTAGTGTGTCCGTTTTTCCAGCAAAAGGTAAAGCCATTTTGCTGGAAATATGTTTCGGCGTTTCACGTCTGAAATCTGTGATTGCCTCACACCCAACCAGCCTGCAAGCTCCACCTCTGCTCTTGTGCCTGTGGCTGTCTTGAAGCGGTTCAAGACGGCTTCAGCGGTTAGCTCTACATATTGCCCCTGCCCGAGTTGGTAATACCCTTCTGGCTCGCAGTATTCTATTCGCATGGATTCTTCCCCATAGGACGCTTTTCATCCCTATAGGGAAGAAAAGCGTCCTATGCAAGAGTTATCTTGCGAACATGGAACAGCAAATAACGAAAACATATTTCAGGGATGTCTTACGGGAATATCGACTGAAAGCCGGAATGACTCAAGAGCAGCTTGCAGGATTAGCGGGCGTATCCAAGGGGTTCGTTGGCAAGATGGAAACAGGCCAGAAATGGCCCAACATCGACATGCTGATAAAGCTCGCGGAAGCTCTCAATATTCGTCCGGGTGAAATGACGGATGCGCTTGTCAAAAAATGGAAAACGAAGGATTAGGAGCGACAAGCTCTTTGACATCCAAGCATCGCTTTTCTATCCGTTCACAGTCTGGCACAGAGCGAAGTCTGCGGTCTGATTTTTGTCTCCTGCCTTTGGCGGTCGAGCGGCACGGTCGCCCACGTTTTACGAAGTAAAGCATAGTGGGCTATACTTTTGCTTTTCGCAAAGACCAGAAACAGACACGCCCGCCATTTTCCATGCCTCTCGTCACTGCCTTTACGCAGTTGTGGCCTCGCAGAGCGCACTCGGTTTCCTGTGGAAACTGGTAAGTACGCCCTCACCATTTTTGTGAGGGATTAGAGCTGCTGCCATTTGTGCGGCGGCTTTCTCTGTTCCCTTAATTTGCAACCGAGCGGCAGACAGGTAAAGCAACCTTGGCGAGAAAAGAATTGAGCTGAAAAAGGGCTGGAAGCACGGAAAAGATTTTTCGCTTATTTCGCTTATCTTTTCCTGTAAGAGCTCACTCACACAGAGCCCATGCTGATGCTTATCGGAGAGAGCCAGCCTAGCCGTTGTGATACACTGACGTGTTCCCCTGCCGGGGCTGGCTTAGTCGCCTCCGGTTCGACGCAGAAACTTCTTTCTTGAGATGTTGGACAGATGCATTTTCTTATATTAGCTTATGATGACTTTTGACGCTTTATTTTCCTCTATAACCCCTTTACCTTCGAATTTTCTTATGAAAAACCAGCACGAAATTCGTGACCCCGTGCATGGGTTTGTATGCTATTCTGATAAAGAAAGAGATGTTATTAATTCTCGCCCGTTTCAACGCTTAAGGCATATAAGGCAGTTAGCCATGTCTAGTTATGTCTACCCTGGAGCAACGCATAGCCGGTTCGAGCACTCTCTTGGGGTCATGGAGCTAGCAACACGCATTTTTGACAGCATCTTTGACTCGGCAAAACTTACTGATATGGTTAAGCAAATCCTGCCAGAAATTCTTAACGACGGAGAGCTACGATATTATTGGCGTACAGTGGTTCGGATGGCCGCCCTTACTCATGACCTGGGGCACCTTCCGTTCTCCCATGGAGCAGAGGTCCTTTTACCTCAAGGGATGACGCACGAAAAGCTTTCATGGGATATTATTCATAGTGATGAAATGAGTCCATTGTGGGACGGACTACATATTAAGCCTGAACATATTGCTAAAATAGCTTTGGGGCAAAAAGAAATTCAAGAACTGAAGCTGGGAGTCACCCTATCAACGTGGGAGAACATATTAGCAGAAATAATTGTCGGCAATATGTTTGGCGCAGACCGGATGGATTATCTCCTCCGTGACTCACTTCACGCCGGGGTTGCGTACGGGCGATTTGACCATGAGCGTTTAGTCTCAACCCTACGAATTCTTTCCAAGCCTCCCGAAGGAGAAGACCAAGGCGTAGAGCCCGCTATAGGAGTAGAGCGAGGAGGACTTCACGCTGCAGCAGGCTTAATATGGGCCCGGTATTCCATGTTTTCTCAAGTTTACTTTCATCATACTCGACGCAGTTATGATATGCACCTGATCGAGGTCATGAAAGCCTTATTTGAAGAAGGGTTCCCGACAGAGGTGGATAAATTTCTGGAGCTAACCGATAACGATATCATTGTATACTTGCGCAAAGCTGCTTACGATGCTAGCCTTGCGGGGCACGAAGATGCGAAGTGTATAGAGCGCCGAGAGCATTTTCGTCGCGCGTGCTGGGTTACTAGCGAAGAGCGAAAAGCTACGGTTGGCAAAGCCCTTGATCTGCTCTACGATGCAGGTGTTAAAAAATGGGGTGCTCAAAAGATTCGAAAATGTAAAGCGCATAAGGGAACAGGAACTATCGATTTTCCTGTAATGCAAGATGACGATGAGAGCCGTACAGCTTCCGCATTGGCAATGCTTCCGTTGTTAAATAATTTCCCCCCAGCTGAAGCAGAGTTTATCTTTGTTGAACCTAAGATAGCGCCACAAGCAGAGCAATGGTTCAGAGAGAATAGACCAAACATTTTTGATGGGCATCTTCTTCATGTTATATAAGTTTTAGGAGTCACTATGGCAACTCAAGGACAATACGCAATATGCCTTCGCATGATAGATGCGTTATCAAGGCATGACAGTTGGTGTGGTGAAACTCATATTCAAAAATCTTCTTATGTTATGCAAACACTTGGAGCAAAACAAAGCATATGGGATTTTGTGCTTTATAAGCATGGGCCATACTCCTTTGAGCTTCATTCCACTATAGACGATCTTAAGCAAATGGATTTCCTTGAATTTAAAGTGCAACCTCCCTATGGC
>JAJBSY010000213.1 GCA_020861205.1 Deltaproteobacteria bacterium
CGGGCTTATTCTGCAAAGGATCAAAGGGGTAGTATTCGGGCATTTGCAACTGTCCTGGTGCTGTAAAGCCGGCCTCTTCCAGGTGGAGGCCGGCCTTTTCGCACAGCTTGGGGATTAGCGCAACCGATGCCGAGCCAGCCGCCCGACGGAGGATGCGCTCGCGCGGGAATAAATAAGCTGTTCCAATGTGGACGGCCGCCAGCATTGCTTTTGGCCGGGACTTCAGGAAAAGCCCGTTGACCCTCCCAAAGGCGCACCGCCTTTTCCTTCGGGCCTTTGCCTTGCGCTTCTATACCGTGGCGGTCAAGGCATGATGCCGCCTTCCGAGCCCGAATACTTTTTCTCTGTAAATCGTGCCCTAGAGTGCCCGGCAAATTACAAACAGGGAGGGCCCTTTCCTACAATCTGACACTGCTTAGTTGAAAAGGAAATCCGGATCTCATTGCTCGGCAATGAATCCGGATTTTTTTGGAGCTTCCCGTGAAGAGAGATTTGAACTCTCGGTACAGTGCGTGCGATTTTTTAGGAAAGTATGAACCCGGTATGTCGGCTTCGGAAGCCGCCGCCGAACAAAAATAAAACCGCCAAGCTATTTCGTTATAACTTGGCGGTTTTATTAACTTTGCTGGCGGAGAGGGAGAGATTTGAACTCTCGGTACGCGTCAACGTACACACGATTTCCAGTCGTGCTCCTTCGGCCGCTCGGACACCTCTCCTGGATTGCATTTTGCCTTGTCAGAAGCACCGTTACGGAAAGATGCCCGGGGCTCAACGCAACGCCGCATGGCGTGGGAAGCCTTATCCCATACCATGCGGCATGTATGCAAGCAATTTTTTTACTTCAGGCCGTCGGAAAGACCTTTGGCAACGCTGAATTTAACAGCTTTGCGAGCGGGAATGGTGATGGTTTTGCCGGTCTGGGGGTTGCGACCCGTGCGGGCGGCGCGCTGAACAACGCTGAAGGAACCGATGCCGGGAAGACGAACGCCTTCGCCCTTGCTAACGGCTTTGGCCAGAATGGCGCAGAAGGCGTCGTACGCTTTTTCAGCGCCGGCTTTGCTGGAGAATACATCGGGAAGAGCATCTTTCATCGCGCTAACAAATTCGGCTTTCGTCATCATCCTAACTTCCTCCTAAGGATATCTACCGGTTTTCCCTTACAGGGGGACAACGGCAAAAGTCAACAGACTTACTGCCACTGCCAATGACTTGACCCTTAAACACAGTCTAACGCAAAAATTTTCCCCCGGCGCGGCAAGGCTCGCATCGCGCCAGAGCCCGACGCCTTACCGTTTGAAACGACATTACCAGACGGTATGAGAAATAGCCAGTATCCGCCGCTTCTTTTTGGCATCGTCGCGCTGTTTACGATGCATACTGGCTTCCCGCCCGCTTTGTCAACAACTTGAACCGCAAAATTACTTAGAATTTCAGCTTTTTTCAAAGGAAAAGCTATATCGCGACCCGGTATCGGAAAAAAACAACCCAACTATATCGGGTTGTTATTTGCATCGCTTTTTGCGTACAGACATTGTATTTTTTTCAGCCGAGGCAACCCCTTTTCCATCGCCCGTCGCCTGGCCGGAAGCATTTTTCCACGACATCCGCTCCACGCGGCGGCGCCTCCATCATTTTTTGCGTGCAATCCATGCGTTTTTTGCCTATACAGCAAAGTAATACTGTAGAATAATGACATTTACCGTTGGAATTGCAGACCGGAACCTGGAGAACGTTGATGACGCAACACATGGAGCCGGAACTCCTCACCATTGCCGAACTGGCTCGCAATCTCGACCTGCCCGAGTCCACAACCCGCTACTACTGCAACCGGTTCGCCGAACATCTGCCCTCCGTGGGAGAAGGCAGGCGGCGGCGGTTCAAACCGGAAGCCCTCGATGTGCTCCGAACCATCGCGGAAACCATGCGGCGGGACAAAAACGCGTATGCCGTGGACCTGGCCCTGCGCGGCACCGTCCCCTCCGTCCCGGTCGCTCCGGTGCAGCACGATCTACCCTTCGCCCCGTCCGGTGCCCTCGCGGGCCAGATGCTTTCCATGATGGAGAGCCAGACCAAGGCGTTGCAGGATATCGCCCATGCCATGAACGTCTTTGCCGACCGGCTTACCCTCGCGCCGGTTGCCGCCCCTTCCCCGGAAGAAAACGCCCCCGCGAAAACGCCCTCTCCGGCCGACGACAATGCCCTGCGGGAAGAAATCGCCACCCTGCGCGAACAGATCCGCGCCTCCGAAGACGTGCACCAGAACGACCTGGAACAGCTCCGCAAATGGCTCAGCCGCCTCGGCGAGGCGTTGTCCAGCAAATAGCCGGCGGTTACGCCATCTTGCCGCAAAAATGGCGTACCACGCGCGTATCGTCCGTCAATTCCGGGTGAAAGGACGTCACCAGTACCATGCGGCTTTCCGCCATGACGATTTTTCCCCCGACGGAGGCCAGGGGTACAACCCCCTCCCCGATACGCTCGATATAGGGCGCGCGGATAAAAACGGCCGGGATGTTGTTGCCCACGCCCCTGACGTCCAGCTCCGTTTCAAAACTGTCCACCTGCCTGCCGAAGCCGTTCCGCGCGACGGCAATATCCAGAAGGCCCAATGGCTCGAGCCTGTCGCGGCATTCCCGGCCCTCCGCCGCCTCCCCGGGCGCCGCGCCTCCCGAGCCGGTAACCGCCGCGCCGCACAGCACAAGTCCCGCGCACGTTCCCATGACCGGCCAGTCAACGGCGAACCGGCGGATAGGCTCGAACAACCCGTTTTGCCGGATAAGGCGGCTGATCGCCGTGGACTCGCCCCCGGGAATGATAAGCCCTTGCACGGCGGCGAGGTCGGCCGGGTTTTTGACGGGCGCGCCGGGCACCCCGGCGCGCTCCAGCATGGACAGGTGCTCGGTAACCGCTCCTTGCAACGCGAGGACGCCAACCCTTTTCATCTACCACCCCCGTTCCTGCATCCGGTCTTCCGGAGCAAGCGCGTGCATGGCGATCCCGGGCATGGCGTTGCCCAACCCTTTGGAAAGCTCGGCAAGGAGCGGTGAGTCCTCATAATTGGTCACCGCCCGGACAATGGCGGCAGCGAACTTCGCGGGATTCTGGGATTTGAAAATGCCGGACCCCACAAAAACGCCGTCCGCCCCCAGAAGCATCATGAGCGCCGCGTCCGCCGGGGTGGCGATGCCGCCCGCGGCAAAATTGACCACCGGCAGTTTGCCCAGCCGCTTCACCTCCAGGACAAGTTCGTACGGCGCCCCCAAATCCTTGGCAAACGCCATGAGTTCGTCCTCGCGCATGGCCGCCGCCTGGCGGATCTGCCCGTCGACCTTGCGCATATGGCGCACGGCTTCCACGATATTGCCGGTGCCGGGCTCGCCCTTGGTCCGCAGCATGGACGCGCCTTCCCCGATCCGGCGCAGCCCCTCGCCAAGATCGCGGCATCCGCATACGAAGGGAACGGTGAACGCGCTCTTCGGGATGTGATACGCTTCGTCCGCCGGGGTGAGGACCTCGCTCTCGTCGATATAGTCGACGCCCATGGCTTCGAGGATGCGTGCTTCCGCGATATGCCCGATACGCGCCTTGGCCATGACCGGAATGGTCACGGCTTTCATTACCGCTTCCACGATGCCCGGGTCGGCCATCCGGGCGACACCGCCGGCCGCGCGGATATCGGACGGGACCCTTTCCAGGGCCATGACGGCGACCGCCCCGGCGTCCTCCGCGATCTTCGCCTGTTCCGCGTTGACCACGTCCATGATCACGCCGCCTTTCTGCATTTGGGCCATGCCGCGCTTGACCCGTTCCGTTCCTTGTTTCACTGCCATTGCAGCCTCCTTGTTTTCCGGCACTATCCATGGCAAGGAACGGAAAGAAAACATCCAATTGGACCCTATTTACACCATCCAATTTTACGGAAAAGGCCATGTGGCATCTCGAGCCGGGGGATGGCGCCCCCTTGTACAAACGAATCATCCGGCACCTGGAGGCCGCCGTCGCGTCAGGGCATCTCGCGCCGGGGGAACGCCTTCCCTCCGAGCGCGACCTTGCCCGGCTGCTGAGCGTGAACCGGTCAACGGTCATCCGCGCCCTGGACGAAATGGGTGACCGGGGAATACTGGTCCGGAAACGCGGCAGCGGCACCTACGTGAACAGGGAAAAATGGGGCGTGCAGAGTTACGCCCGGCTCAACTGGCAGGATCCGCCCGCGTTGCTCCCGGCGGCAAAGGCCGGCCCCTTCCATAGGGAAGCGGCCTTCCTAAGGCAAAGGGCCGCGCGGAGCGGCGAAAAACTGCGCGATCTTTCCCGCGACGAGCTCGCGCCGGGCCTGCTCCCGGTTTTTCCCATACCCGAACGGTCCTGGCGGGACGTCGTCCGGGCGGAACAGGGCGACGAGGCCGCGCACCTCGGGCTTCCCCAGCTGCGCCACAGCCTGTCCGCATTTCTCCGGGCCACGTCCGGGATCGACGCGCCGGCCGAGGATATCCTCATAACCTCCGGATCGCGGCAAGCCATATTCCTCATTACCCAGTGCCTGCTCAAGGTGGGAGACGCCGTCGGCGTGGAAGCCCCCTCGTACTTCTATTCCCTCCCCGTCTTCCAGGCGGCCGGCCTGCGTCTTTATGCCCTGCCCATGGACGAGCACGGAATCACGCTGGAAGGCCTTGAAAAACTCGCGTCGCGCCGGTCGCTGAAGATGGTTTTTGTGAACCCCGTCTTCCACAACCCCACGGGGACGGTCATGTCCGACGCCCGGAAAAACGCGGTTCTCGACTTCTGCGCGGCCGCCCGCATCCCGATAGTGGAGGATGACGCGTACAGCCTGCTGTTTTTCCGGCGGATGGAAGGCCTGAGTCCCCTGAAGGCCTGGGACAGACGGAACCAGGTCATCCATATCGGATCGCTGTCCAGCTACGCGGGAAGAAACCTCCGCGCGGGATGGCTCCTGGCGCCGACCGGGATAATAGCGAAACTGGCCGCGGCCCGGCAGATGATGGACGCGGGGCTCAGCGTTCTCCCCCAGATTATTGCGAACGAATACCTGGACAACGTCGCCACGCGGCATCTGTCGGTTCTGCGCGGCAACCTCGCCGCCAGCGCGCTCGAACTGGCCGCCTTCCTGCGCGGGACCTTCGGCGACCGGATCGTTTTCGATCCGCCTTCGGGCGGCCTGTATACCTACGCGGTGATGCGGGACCGGGATGCGCGGTCATACGCGGCGATGCAAACGGCCTTTCTGCGCCACGGCGTCATCCCGGCGCTCGGCGAGGACTTCGGGGACGCACGCCCTTCGTTCAGGCTGAACCATTCTCTTTTCTCCTGACGCATCCCGCCGTCGAAGAGCGCGCAAAGGCCCACGCGCTCGGAAGAAGTCAGCGCCAGGTGAAGGTCATATGGCGGGCGAAGGCTTCGCCGAAGGCGGGGTCCGAGGCAAGGTCAAGGGTGCTGACGCCCCCGGCCCAGCGCGCGCAGGCTGCCCGGACGTTCCCGCGCCTGAGGAAAAGAGCCGCCCCGGCCAGGGAGGTGTTCCCCGCCGCCGTGATTCTGGCATCAACGCCTGGCGGCACAAACCCCAAAGCGGTCAGGGCGTTGACGGGAGCGTTCATGCCGAGCGAACCGGCAAGGTAGATGCGCGACAGCTTCGCGGCCGGGAGCGATGCCGCTTCCAGCAGGCTCGAGACCGCCAGGCTGAAGGCGGCCTTGACCTTGAGGATCTCTTCCACGTCCGAAGCGTACAGCGCCATGCGACCCGGCAGGCGGATGCTTCGCTCTGGTCCGCCTTGATCCCCTTCACCGATGCGTTCGCGGAGCCGATCGGCTCCGCCCCGCGTAAACAGGCCGTCCTCGGAAATGATGCCGGACAGGCGCAAAATGCGCAGCAGGGAAAGATACCCTGTCGCGGTTATGCCCGTGGGAGCCGTCCCGCCCATGACCGACGGCTCCAGCCCGCCCGGGGTGAGCGCGTAGGCCGTCACCGCGCCAGGAACCGCCGCGCTCCCATAGGCCAGGTTCACGCCCTCCAGCGCCGGGCCCATGGGGAGGCTGGCGGCCAGGGCTTCCGCCGGGGAGAGGGCGAGCAGGCATTCGCCGTTGGTCCCCAGGTCGGCCAGCAAAAAGGGGTACTCCGGCGGCGGAAGGTCCGGGTCAAGGGCAAGGGCGGCGTATCCCGCGCTGCTGTCGCCGCCCACGAACGGCGAGAGCTGCGGCGGGACGTAGGCCGGAGGCAGCCCCGCGACGGTTACGGTCATGTTGCCCGCGCACGGCAGCGAATACGGGGCGGCAGCCAGCGACCGCGTGTCGCGCCCCAGGAAAATGGCCGTCATGGCGGGGTTTGCCGCCACGCAAAGCGCTGCCACGCGACGGCCTTCCGCCTCGCACGTCGCCACCACGCGAACGAGGGAATCCGTCACCAGGCGGTGCAGCTTCGCGGCGCCTTCTCCATGGGCTGCGTAAGCAATCCGTGAGACAACGTCGCTTCCCGCGCCCATTTGCGGGTTGGTCATCATCCCCCTGGGCAGGTTTCGCGCGGCGTCCGCCCCGCCCGGATCGACGAGCCGCCAGTGGATGGATGTCGTGCCGAGGTCCACGGCCAGACCGAAAGGCGTCCCGCCAGGCGGAGCGGCGTCCGGGCTCGCGGCAACGGGCTTCACGGGCAAGGCGGGGATGAGAATGCGCGCGCCCGCTTGCGGGGCATGGCGGCAGGCGAGCCGCCAGCCGGCTTCCAGGTCGTGATGGGACAGTATGGCCTTTTCCCCATCGAGGACGGGCGGCGGCGCGGAAAGAAAGCGCACGCGGCAGAGACCGCAACGGCCGAGGCCCGAACACAGGGCGGGCGGCGCGAAGACGCCCGAGAGATAGACGCATTGGGCGAGCGTCGTGCCGGAGACCGGGATTTGCGTGTCCGCGAACCCGGCGGGCGCCGAGGGACCGGCGACGCTCCCCCCCGCGAGTTCGCGAAAGCTCCGGGCCGAAAACGCAGGAAGCTCGCTGTTCCAGGCGGTTCTGTGTCGGACGGTGATGGTGTCGCTGGTCATCCTCTGGGGCCTCCGGCATCCGTGGGGAAAGGCGGTCCCCGCACGATATGCCAGCTTGACGCGATGCGCAATGCGGGGGATAGGGAACGGGCGTTTATCGGGCCGCGCGTCCCGGTGAAGCAAAGGGCCTTCGGCGGCAGGATACAAAACTTGGCCTTCATTTTGCATGAATTCGGGGCGAAAGACTTTCCCGGTCGGCACATTGACCTCCAGGAGACGAACGCCTATGTATGAATGGACGAACATGTTCTCCCGGCAATGATTTTCCGGGAACGCGAGAAGGTAGGCTATGAACAAAATTTTGGCGCAGGACGAAGTTGATGCCCTGCTCAGGGGACTTTCCGGCGGGGAAATAGATTCCGGCACCGACGAGCCTGTGGATGACTCCGGCATCGTGCCCTTTGACCTTGCCAACCAGGACAGGATCATTCGCGGCCGGATGCCGGTCCTGGAAATCGTCAACGACCGGTTCGCCAGGCTCTATACCAACACCTTGTCCAACATCGTCCGCAAGCGGGTGGAAGTGAACCCCATTTCCATCGACATGACCAAGTTCGGCGATTTCATGCGGACTCTGCCCGTACCGACGAGCATCAACATTTTCAAAATGGACCCCTTGCGCGGCAACGCCATCATCGTTGTGGACGCGCGCCTCGTCTTCGCGCTGGTCGAGAGCTTTTTCGGCGGCCAGGGAAGCCAGCCCAAAATAGAGGGCCGCGAATTCACGCCCATAGAGCAGACCATCGTGAACAGGGTCGTCAAGATCGCGCTGGAAAAGATGGAGGAATCGTGGCGGCCGGTGCACGATGTCAGCATGGAGCTTGTCCGCTCGGAAATCAACCCGCAGTTCGCGGCCATTGTGCCGCCCTCCGACGTGGTCATCATCATCACCTTCGAGGTGGAACTGGAAAGCGCCATCGGATCCATGACCATGTGCCTGCCCTATGCCACCATCGAGCCCATCCGCTCCAAGCTGCTCGCGAGCTTCCAGACCGAACGTCTGGAGGTGGACCACGCCTGGGTCGCCCGGCTCAAGGAACGGCTGCTGGAAACCCCGGTGGAACTCAAAGTCCGCTTCGGCGATTCCAAAATTACCAGCAACCAGCTTCTCCGCCTGAAAGAAGGCGACGTCATCATGCTGGATACGGATACCGACGACCTGCTCGAATGCACC
>JAJBSY010000273.1 GCA_020861205.1 Deltaproteobacteria bacterium
GCCCCCTCCCCATCAAGCGCGAACCACTTCCAGCGAAGCTCCACCGACGAACGGCCGAGCCCGCAACGTTCCATTTTTCACAAAATTTTCGTTTCTCCTCGGGAAATAGGGCACGTTAGGCCTGTTTTTTACCAGGGGCCAGGCCAAACGACGTTTGACAAAATAAGAAGTTACGGTATAGGGGGAGTCTAACGTTTGCGAGGCAAATCCGGCCGCACACGAAAAACCTTCCCACACGGAAGGCTTTTTGTGTGCTTAACGCCTATACATGAGGTATGCCATGGTTTTTGACATCCTGCATTTTGCCATCATCCTGTTCCTCGTGGGCGGGGCGGCGTTCGCCCTCGGCCCTCTGGTCATGGGGCTCCTGCTGCCCCCCCGGGCCAAGGGGGGCGACATGGACATGCCGTATGAATGCGGCATGGAACCGCACGGTTCGGCCTGGACCAATTACGGCATCAGTTATTATATGTACGCACTGATCTTCATCGCCTTCGACGTGGACGTGCTCTACCTGTTCCCGGTTTCGATCCAGTACCACCTTACCGAAGGCTGGGGCGCGTTCGCCAAGCTGTGCGTCTTTCTTTTCTTTCTTTTTCTGGCTCTTATTTATTTCCGCGCGAAGGGAGTATTTACATGGCAGCGCAAGATCGCCCCTTGAACGGGGACCGTTTGGCCCCTACCACCGGCTATGTTGACAATCCCGTCATTCCCCTGCCCGGGCCGGTCAACAAGTTTCTGGATCTCTGCCGGGCCATGTCCATATGGCCCATGACCTTCGGGCTGGCTTGCTGCGCCATTGAAATGATGGCCGTCAGCATGGCCCGGTTCGACATGGCCCGGTTCGGCGCGGAAGTGTTCCGCCCCTCCGCCCGCCAGGCGGACCTCATGATCGTGGCGGGCACGGTTTCCAAGAAGCTGGCTCCCTCCATCGTCCGGCTGTACGAGCAAATGCCCGCGCCCAAGTTCGTGCTGGCCATGGGCAACTGCGCCATATCCGGCGGGCCCTTCGCCTTCAAAGACCAGTACGGCATCGTGCTGGGCGTGGACACGCTCATTCCCGTGGACGTGTACGTTCCCGGCTGCCCTCCCCGCCCCGAAGCCCTGCTCGAAGGCCTCTTCGCCGTGCAGCACAAACTGACCGGCAAGCGCTTCTGGCCCGTGCCCGAAGGATTGGACCACGACTTTCTGCATGACGCCGTGGACGTTGTCGCGGCAAAAAGCGGAGGAGACAAGGCATGATAGCTCCGCTGCAAAACGCCGACTGCCTGTTCCTGTCCAAGGAAAACCAGGCCAAGGTCGGTTACGAAGCCCTTGCCGTCGTGGAGGCGGACACGCTGCTGCCCCTGGCCAGGGATTTCCTGGCCGCCGGGTACCACCTGGAAGACATCAGCGGCCTGGTGACGCGTGACGGCGCGGTTTCCGCGTACCACTTCGCCCATTTCGACATCCCCGGCCGGGCCGAGGTTCTGGTGATCGCGCCGCTCGACAACCCCTCCTTCCCGTCCATCGCCGCCGTCTACCAGAGCGCGGAATGGCATGAACGCGAAACCCGCGACTTCTTCGGTTTCCAATACGAGGGGAACCCCAACTTCATTCCCCTTCTGCTGTCCGAAGACATGGTCGACGTGCATCCCCTGCTGAAGGCCGAGGGCTCCCTCGCTTCGCTCGCGAGCATCTTCAGCGCGGAAGGAAGGGAGCGCGAAGTCGTGAAACAGGCCGAGGGCTTCACCCTCCTCGACGCGCCCGTGACGGAAGAACCCGCCCCCAAGGTTGCAGAAGCTCCCAAAGCGGACGCCCCGCAAAAGGCGGAGTCCCCCGTAACCCCGGAAGCGAAACCGGAATCCAAGCCCGAGGCCGAGGCGCAAGGCGCCGCCGATTCCGGCCAGGAGGGAGCTGGCGATGCATAACACCCCCCTTTTCCCCAAGGACATGAAGGGCGATTTTTACTCCTGCCACTTTGAAAAAGGGAAGCAGGAAGACACCATCATCCTGAACCTCGGCCCGCAGCATCCCTCCACGCACGGCGTTTTGCGCATCCTGTGCGAAATGGACGGCGAATACGTGCTGCGCGCGGAGCCCGTTCTCGGCTACCTGCACCGGATGCAGGAAAAGATGGGGGAAATCAAGTATCCCGCCCAGTACATGAACAACATGGGCCGCGTGGATTACCTGAACCCCATGTCCTGGAACTGGGCGTTCGTGGGCGCGGCGGAAAAAGTCATGGGCGTCGAGGTTTCCGAGCGTTGCGAATACGCCCGCGTCATCGCGATGGAACTGTCCCGGATCGCCTCCCACCTGGTCGGCTGGGGCGCGTGGATCCTCGACCTCGGCGCCACCACCCCGATCCTGTACGCCTTTGACGACCGCGAGGACGTGCTGGACATCATCCAGGAACTGTGCGGCTCCCGCCTGACCAACGTGTACTTCCGCGTGGGCGGCGTGTGCAAGGACATCACACCGCGGGCCGTCCAGCTTATTAAGGAATTCATTCCCTCCATGCGCAAGCGCATTCCCATGTACCACGCCCTGGTCACCAAAAACATGATCCTGCGCGGCCGTATCGAGGGCATCGGGATCATCGACCGCGACGTTTGCAACCGCTACGGCTGCACCGGCCCGGTTTCGCGGGGCGCGGGCATCGCCCACGACACCCGCCGGGCGGAGCCCCATTCCGTGTATCCCAAGCTGGACTTCAACATCCCCGTATACACCGAAGCCTGCAGCATGGCCCGCTACAAGGTGCGCCTGGACGAAATCGAGCAGAGCCTCAACATCCTCGAACAGTGCATCGAACAGATGCCCGCCGAGGGAGACGTGCTGCCCGCCAAGAACATCAAGTTCAATACCAAGCTCCCGGCCGGGGAAGCCTATTACGCGGTGGAGGGCGCCCGGGGCAAGGTCGGCGTCTGGATCGCCTCCGACGGCGGCAAATACCCCTACCGCGTAAAGTTGCGCGCCCCCGGTTTCTGCAGCTTGAGTTGTTTCGCGGAAGTCGCCAAGGGTATGCTTTTGGCCGACGCCATTGCCGTTCTCGGCAGCCTTGACCTCGTTATCCCGGAAGTTGACAGGTAGGCCATCATGCAGGAAATATGTACCTTTTTTGAAAACATTCCCCCTCTCGCGCTGGACGTGCTCTGGCTGGTCGCGGTGCTGATCCTGGTTATCGCGTACATCACCGTCTGCGCCCTGTTGCTGGTGTACCTTGAGCGGAAGGTCGCGGGTTTCGTCCAGCGCCGTCCCGGCCCTTACGAAGTCGGCCCGTACGGGATTCTCCAGTCCGCCTGCGACGCGGTTAAGCTGGTGGTCAAGCAGATCATAAAACCGGCGCACGTGGACCCGGGGCTCTACTTCCTCGCGCCGATCCTTTCTTTCTTCCCGGTGCTGCTGCTGTTTTTGCCCCTTCCCTTTTCCAGGCTCCTCACGGGCATGAACGTGAACCTGGGCATCCTGCTGGTTCTGGCCTTCTCGGGCATCAACGTGATCGCGGTTCTGCTCGCGGGCGTTTCATCCAACAACAAGTTCGGGCTTCTGGGCGCGGCGAGGGGCGTTTCCCAGTCCGTGGCCTACGAAATTCCGCTTCTGCTCTCCACCCTCGCCATCGCCATGATGACCGGCTCGCTGAGCTTCACCGAGATCGTGGAAGGACAGGGCGGCTGGCCGTGGCAGTGGAATATAATCCTCCAGCCCGTGGCCTTCGTTATCTTCATTTTCAGCATGTTCGGGGAAACCAACCGCCTCCCGTTCGACCTTCCCGAAGGCGAATCCGAATTGACCGGGGGGTTTCACACGGAATACTCCGGCATGGGCTTCGGGCTTTTCTTCCTGGCGGAATACGCCAACATGGTCGTGGTCTGCTCCATCGCGACCGCCCTGTTCCTGGGCGGGTACAAGGGTCCCTTCCTGGACGGCCCCTGGTGGTTTCTCGCCAAATCGTGGACCCTGCTGTTCTTCATGCTCTGGGTGCGCTTCACCTACCCGAGGATACGCTTCGACCAGATGCTCAACCTTAACTGGAAATGGCTGCTGCCCCTCGGTGTGCTGAACCTCCTGGCCACGGCCTTTGCCATGAAGTTCTTTCCGGTGGTCGCGAACTTCTTCGGATTCGGAGGTGCGGCATGAAATGCCTCATGAACGTCGTCTTATACGTTACCGACATTGCCAAAGGTCTCTGGAGCCTCGTCGTGGGGCTGGCGATCACCGGCCGGTACGCGCTCTCCCGCCACAAAACGGTCAGGTATCCGTTCGCCGTCGTCGCGAAGGAGAACACGGAAACCTTCCGCGGCCCCATCGAGCTGGTGGGTCTGCCCAAAGACCCCTCCACCCCCAAATGCATCAGCTGCATGCTCTGCGTGCAGGCCTGCCCGAGCAACTGCATCAGCGTGAAAAAGCAGGCCGCGCCCAAAATGACGCCCGAGCAGCAGAAAGCGTTCGACGAAGCCGTTGCCCGGGGCGAAAACCCAAAAAAACCGGCGGCCCCGAGAAACCCGGCCGAGTACCACTACGACTTCACCTATTGTTCGCTGTGCGCGTGCTGCGTGGAAGCCTGCCCGGTCAACTCCATCCGCTTCTCCCATGAGCTCTATCTCGCCGGCACCCGCCGCGAGGATTTCAACATGGACCTTCTCGCCCGCCTGAAACGCACGGCGGCCAAGGATGCGCAAAAAGCCGCCAAACCGGCCGCTACCGACCCGGCAACGACCACGGCCGCCGTCGGAGCGGGCAAGGCGACCGCCGAGGAGGCTACGGCATGACGGACACAATCATGGAATATCTCGCGTATGCCGCTTACGGCGTGTACCTGCTGATCATCATCGGGGGGTCCGCCGTCGCGGTGCTTGAAAAGAACCTTGTGCGGGCCTTCATCGGCCTGATCGCCACCCTGTTCGGGGTCGCGGGCATGTACCTCCTGCTGCAAAGCCCCTTCCTGGCCTTCATGCAACTGCTCATTTACATCGGCGCCGTGGCCGTCCTGATCTTCTTCGCCATCATGCTGGCCGATTCCCGCAGCGACGGCGACGAAGCGGGGCTCGTTTTCGGCAAAAAATTCATCCGGGCCGCGCTGGCGGGCCTTCTGCCCATCCTTTTGCTGACCCCGCCCATCTTCGTGCACCCGGCTTCGACGGAACTGCTCCCGGATGTGGTGACCGTCGCGGAAATCGGCAAGGGCCTCATGGGCGAATACGTCCTGGCGTTCGAGCTGATCTCCATCATCCTGCTCGTAGCCATGGCCGGCGGCGTTTTCCTGGCCATGGACAGGAGGAAAAAATAATGCCCGCTCTACCCGCTCCCCTCGCCCTGTATCATTTCGCGGCCATCGTGCTTCTCGGCATGGGGATTTTCGGCCTCACCCGCCGCAAAACCCTGGTCGGAATGCTCATTTCCGTCGAACTCATGCTTAACGGCGCCGCGCTTTCCATCGCGGCTTCCGCCGGACTGACTCCGGCCAGCACGGTACTGGGACAGTCGGCCACGTTGCTGGTCATGGGGCTCGCCGCCGCCGAGGCGACGCTGGTCCTGGCCATGATCATCGTCGTCTATCGCCGTTTCGGCTCCACCCGAACCGCTGACTTAACCACGCTCCAGGAGTAGATTCATGACCACTGTGGAAAGCGCACGCCTGCTCCTGCCGCTGGGCATAACGCTCCTGGCGCCGTTCGCCATCATCGCGGCAAAGGGTGACGACAACCGTCGCGAAGGGGTTTCCTTCGTCGCGGCGGCCCTCACCTTCATCTCGGTTCTCTGCATGGTCCCGGCGGTTATTGCCGGTACCGTGTACGAGTTCACGCTCTTTACCATCCTGCCCGGCATCACCGTGCGGTTCGCCGTGGACGGGCTGGGAATCATCTTCGCGTTGATCGCAAGCTTCCTCTGGGGGCTGGCGACCAGTTACAACGTGGGGTACATGCGCTCCCTGAACGAGCACGCCCAGACGCGGTATTACTTCTGTTTCGGCGTGGCGATCTTCGGGGCCGTCGGGGTGGCCTTCTCGGCCAACGTGTTCACCCTGTATCTCTTCTACGAGATCATCACGGTCTTCACCTATCCCCTGGTCGCCCACCATCAGGACGAGGAAGGGTTTGCCGGCGCGAAGAAGTACCTCGTCTACCTCATGGGCACCTCCAAGCTCTTCCTGCTGCCCGCCATGGTCCTGACCTACGTGCTCTGCGGCACGCTGGACATGAACCTGTCGAACATCATGCAGGGCATGTTCCCGCCCGAGGTTGTGGCCAACAACCCCAATATGGTGCGGATCACCTACGTGCTGTATATCGCGGGTCTTGCCAAGGCGGCGCTGTTTCCGTTCCACAACTGGCTTCCCTCGGCCATGGTCGCGCCGACCCCTGTCTCCGCCCTGCTGCACGCCGTGGCGGTCGTCAAGGCCGGGGTGTTCTCGGTCTCGCGCATCATCCTTTCCGGATTCGGCGTTGAAACCATGAACACCCTCTGGCTGGGCGTCCCCACGGCCTACCTCGCGGCCTTCACCATCGTGGCCGCGTCCCTGGTGGCCCTGACCAAGGACGACCTGAAGGCCCGGCTTGCCTATTCCACGGTCAGCCAGCTTTCCTACGTCATCATCGGGGTCGCGCTCCTCACCCCCTCGGCGGTGCAGGGCGGCCTGTTGCACATTCCGCACCACGCCTTTTCCAAGATCACGCTGTTCTTCGGCGCCGGGGCCATCTACGTCGCGACCCACGGCATCAGGAAGATCAGCCAGATGAACGGGCTTGGACGCCGGATGCCCTGGACCTTCGGGGCCTTCGCCGTGGCCAGCCTGTCCATGATCGGGATGCCGCCGGTTTGCGGCTTCGTTTCCAAATGGTTCCTGATCAACGGCACCATGGAAGCGCACCAGGTGGTCCTTCTGGTGGCGCTCCTGCTCTCCACCATCCTGAACGCGGGCTATTTCGTGCCGATATTCTTCCGGGCCTTCTTCCTCGCGCCGAAACCGGAAGCCCATATCGAACAATACTCCGAAGCGCCCAAAGTCATGGTCGTGCCCCTGGTCATTACCGGAAGCATTTCGCTGCTTCTCGGCATCTTCCCAGGCATATTCCACGTATTCATCAAGACCTTCGGGCAATTCTAGGAGGAGGAAACGATGAAAGACAGCACAAGCCTCCTGCGCAACAGGCCGACCTGCAAGACGATCCGCCGGGATCTCAAGGACAGGAGCCTCGCGTTCATCGATAACCGCCTGCCCGACGCGCCCGCCAAAAAAATGCTGCTGGACGCCATGCGGGAAAACCCCAGCCTGCTGGGATCGATCATCCAGATGCTCAACGGCATGACGCTGGGCCTTTTGCTGCTCTGGTTCGCGGTACTGGCCCTGCTTCTCATCCTGAACATCTTCATCCACCCGCACCACCCCCACTTCGTGCTGGACGCCTACTGGGGTTTCTGGGCCGTGTTCGGCCTAGGGGTCGGGGTCATCATGGTCTACGTCATGAAACGCATAATCCAGCCCCTCATCGTGCGCAAAGAGGACTATTATGGCGACATCTAACTGCTTCCTCCACCCGGCCATCGCGTTCATCGCCCTGGCGATCGCCCTGCCCTTCATGCGCGGCAAACAATGGCGCTGGCTCCTGCTGCTGCCGCCCATCGTCGCGATTTACGCGGTCTTCACCATGCCGTTCGGGGACAACCTGACCCTCCACTGGCTGGGGCAGGCGATGGAGCTGGGGCGCGTGGACAAGCTCTCCCGCATTTTCGCCCAGGTCTTCGCGATCATGAGCCTCGCGGGGATGCTTTTCGCCATGCACGTGGAGGACAAGCTCCAGCACATGATGGCCGCCCTGTACGTGGCCGGCGGGTTCGGCTGCGTGTTCGCGGGCGACTTCCTGACCCTCTTCCTGTTCTGGGAACTGATGAGCATCGGCTCCACCTTCCTGGTGTTCTGCAACCGCACGCGGGAATCGACGTACGCGGGTTTCCGCTACTTCCTCTACCATACCGCCGGCGGCCTGTTCCTGCTCGGCGGAATGCT
>JAJBSY010000425.1 GCA_020861205.1 Deltaproteobacteria bacterium
GCGACGAAGGCATTGTAAAAGGGATCCAGGTCCATGGTCGCGTACACCACGCCCGCGATTTTGCCGTCGGCCATGATGGGGGCGGAAGCGGCCATGATGGGTTTGTTCACCACCCTGCTGAAAAAGGGCGGCGCTAAAAACGGTTTGCCCTGGATGGCCTCTTTAAAATAGTTCCGGTCGGCGAAGTTGTCCCCGATTTTGGACAGTTCGGGCCGGGAGGTGGCCAAAACCCTGCCTTCCGGGTCGAGGATGGTGATGCGGTCAAACGAGGGATAACTTGCTTCAAGCCGTTGCAACGCGGGCGTAATGGCCGCGACGTTTTCCGCAGCGTGCACGCCATCGCTGAAAAAGCGCATGACGCTTTCGTTCGCCGCCGTTCGTTCGATATTTTCGACGCTCGTTTGGGAGAAATCATGGAGGGCGCGAACCAGGGCCGAGGCCTCGCCTTCCATGTTGTCGATGAGCGACGCCCGCAGGCTTTCCGCCGTTTGCCTGTATGCAAGGGTGCCGCTGAGCCCCATGAAGAGCACGAGCAAACCGATTATGGGAAGAAGAATTTTCAATTGCAGCTTCATCGTAATCCTCACTGAACACGTTGGGTGTTATAAACGTTATCGCCGGGGTTCGAACACTGCATCGCAATGCATAATGGGGGCGAAGCCGGCAGTAAACATCCAAAACGTAGGAACAGCCTGTCAGAGAACGAGGTTCGAAAAAATAGCGCTGGAAGAATATGATTCAGGCAAAAAAGACTATATGGTAGTTAATATAAAGAGTCGACTCTTTCTTTTTGCGCGTCTTCAAGAATCCGGCAGGAGCCGTATGGAAGACGCACTATACAATGCCGTCGGGCATAGTGCATCGGGGACGCAAGGGGAAATTTGTGATTTGCTTGAAATGTTAGGCGATTACGGCGCGGCTTCCCGGTTCGGGGTTCTCGCGATCACCGCCACATCCACGCCGGCGGCGCCCGCGTCCCGCAAGGTGGTGGCCGCGCTGCGTAGCGACGCGCCGGTTGTGGCGATGTCGTCCACCAGGAGGAGGCGCGTGCCGGCAACGCCAGACGCCGCGAAAATACCGCGCACGTTAGCGTTGCGTTCCGCGAGGGACAATCCGGCCTGGGGGTGGGTGTGCTCGGTGCGGCGAAGCATCCCGGGAGCAATGGGTACGCCGAGTTTGGAAGCCAGCGGGCGGCCGGCCTCCAACGCTTGGTTGAACCCCCGTTCCCGCAGGCGGCGGGGATGCAGGGGCATGGGGACGAGGGCGTCGTATCCGGCCGGAATGTCCGGATGCGACGCCAGGAGCGAGCCGAGAAGGTTTCCCAGGGGCAGCTCGCGTCCGTTTTTGAAGCGCAGGATCAGGTCGCGCAAAAGCCACTGGTAGGAGCCGTGAAAGAAAAAGTTTTCCCAAGGCGGGGGATTTTTCAGGCAATCGCCGCACGGGGCGGGTGCGGCCTGGGGCGACGCGGTGAGGTTGCCGCACCGGGAGCAGTAGCCGCCGGTCCTCCGGGGCAGGGCGGCCGCGCAGGCCGGACAGAGCGGTCCGGGAGCCGCTTTGTGGCGCCATGGGCGTCGCGCAGGACGCGCACCGTGCTTCGCAAAGCGGTTCCAGGAGGGAAAGGAGACGGCGCGCGCGGTGAAGCACGGCGATCACGCTTCGGCCGAGGGCATGGAGGCCGCGATCGTTTCCGCATAACGGGCGACCTGGGCGCTCCGTTCCCCGCTTTGCCCGAGCGCGCCGTGGCCGTCAAGGTCATGGAGCGGCAAAGGTTCGGCAAGATCGAATCCGAAGAGGTCCAGCCAATAGCGGAGGGTGAGCAGGGCGCCCTCGAACAACCGCTCTCCCCTGGACCGACCGCCGATCAGGATAATGTGGGCGACCCGGCGTGAGGAAGGTGTTTCACCCCAGACGTCGCGGGCCATCCACCAGGGCTGGCTCCGGTCGATCAGGGCCTTGAGCTGGGCCGGCACATGGTAAAAGTATAGGGGCGCGGCCAGCACGAGCGAGGACGCGTGGCCCAGGGCGTCGAACAAAGGCGCGCTGCCGTCGCGGGCGAACAGGGGGCACTCCAGCCGATGCCTCGCGCAATGGCCGCAGGAAACGCAGGGAGAGACGGCATGGTCCCGCAGAAACGTAACCGGCGGCGCGGGTTTATTCACCCGGCCCATGCCTTGCCGGATAATGGCCATGGCCGTATCGCAATTGCCGCCTTGGCGGGGGCTGCAGGCGAGCAGCAGGGGATGGCCGCGCGAGCGTTCCAACGCCGTTGGCCCTAAGCCGTGACCCAGTGGTTTTCGACCTTTTCCACCCCTATCGTGGTTTCCGGCCCATGTCCGGGATAGACAACGGTTTCGTCCGGCAGCTTGTAAAGTTTGCCCCGGATGGTCTCGTTCTCCAGAACGGACCTGCTGCCGCCGGGAAGATCCGAACGGCCCGTGTCGCGGTAAAAAAGCACGTCGCCGGAAAACAGCGCCTTCTGGTCCGGGAAATAGAAGGAAAGGCTCCCCGGCGAATGCCCCGGCGTGTGGATGACCGTACAGGGCAGGCCCATGAAGGCGGTTTGCCCAGGCTCCAGGTTTTCGTATGCAAAAGGCTCGGTTCTCGGCAGCCCGAAGCGCGTGCCGGAGGTGGCTTCCAGGAGGAAAAGATCCTCCTTGCCGAGAAGGATGGGAGCCCCCGTCGCCCTGGCAAGCGCCGCGTTGCCGCCGATATGGTCAAAATGCAGGTGGGTGTTCAAGATGGCAACCAGTTTCAGGTTGTGCTCGGCAAGATATGCGACCACGGCGGCGGGGTCCCCGCCCGGGTCGACGGCGACGGCCTCGGAACCGTTGACCAGAAGATAGCAATTGGTCTCCAGGGGGCCCAGAGGAAAAGTAAGTACGCGCATGGAAACTCCCAGTATTTTTTGGGACAGCCTACATTTTTTGGCGGGGAAAGGCAAAGGCGCGGGCATCAGTTTTTCCCCCGATCATCCGGCCGAGTGCTTCAATTTGACTTCAGGCAAGGAAGGCTAATATCCGCGCGGAGCGAAGTGTATCAGGACATACACGAGCTTCGCGCGGAACGGGCCTGACGAAGTATCAAGCAAATTGAGGCACCACCCGGCGGCCCTGAAATTGCCTTTCGCATTCCCATGCGGTACAGTCGCGGGCTATGAAAAACAAGGACGTCTCCCCCGACCCGTTGCCGCGCCTCGAACGCCGTGACCTGATCCGTTTCGAGCAGTTCCTGCGCAAAAGCCTTGCGCCGTTTATCCCGCACACGGGCTGTACCCTGCATTTTCCCGGAACGCCCCCGGCCGGCCCGGAGCCGGAATACCTGCCGGACGAGGAACGATTGCTCTTGCCCCTGTATGCGCCGGATGACGCCGAGGGTGAAACGCCCCTCCTCCTGGGAATCTTTGTGGCTCGCGGCGTCCCGCAGGAAGCCTATGCGGCGCTTACCGGCAGCTTGCCGAAAATAGCCGGGCTGGTCATGGAAAACCTGCTGCTGTATAAGGCCGCGATTTCGGATACCGCCACCGGTTTGTTCTCCCGGCAGCACTTTCTGGCCCGGATGGCGGATGAGGTGCGGGGGACCAGCGATTCCCTGCGGGATGCCGCGCCGCGCGAGGTGTCGGACCCGGAATCGGCCAGCGGTCTCGGCGGGGCGCATCCCTGTCTCGCGGCTCTCGTCATCCGGCTGCACGGCCTGCGCCAGGTTGTCCGCAAGCAGGGCTACACGGCGGCCGAAGAGATACTTGCCATTCTCGGCCGGTCCCTGCGGGACATCTGCCCGGAACAGGGAACGACCGCCCGGGTGAGCGATTACGAACTGGCCGTGCTTTTGCCTTCAGCCACGGCCGGGGCCTGCAGACGCTTCGCCGGTACCGTGCTGGAAGCGATGGGCGGCGTGAGCCTGCCCTACGAGCTCACCCGTTCACGGATCAGCGTGTCGTCCTCCATCGGGTACGCGCTGTATCCGCAGGACATAACCGGGAACGTTTTTTTGAAATCCGCGCCGGAACAGGCGCGGATCTTGTTGCGCAAGGCGCGGCTGGCGGCCGCCCTTGCCGCCGAGCGGCTTCTGACCGGCGAGGATGAGCCTGTCCTCGCCTTCGGCCGTATCCTTTCCGAGGGCGGCAGGATCGTGCAGATGCTGCCTCTTTCCCGGCTGACGGTCAGCCTCGGCTCCGCGGTTAACGCCCGGGAAGGACAGCGGTTCTCGGTATGGGCTTCCGAGGGAGGCAAATCCGGCGTGCCCGGCAAGGAAGGCCGGGTCTACAAGGGCGAAATAGTGCTGATCGAGGTGAAGGAAAACGCTTCGGTCGCCGAAATCCTGCACCAGGCCGATCCGTCGAACGCCATTGCCGAGGGGGATTCCCTGACCTTGTTGCCGGGTGAGGTGTGGGGCGCTTCCCGGGCGAGCGGGCAGGCCGCGAAGGTCGGCCTCGGCGCGCCGGATCCGGTCACGGGCCTTCTGCGGCACGGGGATTTTTTGGCAACCTGGTCAGAGGAACGGGAGCATTGCGACCATTTTTCCCTGGCGCTGCTCCGGCTTTTGCCGCCCCTTGAGGAAGACGGCGCCGAGGGGAGCCTGGCGGCCCAACCGGAACAGCGCATGGCCGAAACGGTCCGGCTGTTCCGCGACCTCTTCGGGCGGGATCTTGCGGGCGGCCGTTACGGGTTGACCAGTTTCATGGTTTTTCATCCCGGCGCGGACCCCGAAGCCCTGCGGCCCAGGTACGAGGAATTGTGCTCGCTTCTCGCCTCGCGGTTTTTCCCGGGCAGGGAGGGGGCTTACACGGCTGCGGGAATAGCGGGATATCCCTATCTTGATTTTCGCAAGGCCGACGTTTTGGAGAACTGCCGGAAGGCTCTGGAATACGGCATCCTTTTGCCCGCCCCGCATGTGGGCGTGTTCGACAGCCTGGCCATGACCATCAGCGCGGACAAACGGTTCAGCCACGGCGACACTCTGGGGGCCATGACGGAATACAAGCAGGCCCTGCTCGCGGACGACGGCAACGCCTTGGCCTGGAATTCGCTCGGCGTGACGCTGGCCCGCCTGGGCCGGCACGACGAGGCCCGCGCCCATTTCGAACGGGCCATCGGACTGGATCCGGAAGCCAACGCCTTGTACAATATGGGCTATACCTGCCAGTGCCTGGGCGAACGGGATGACGCCAAAATCTTTTACGGGCGCTGCCTGGAAAAGGCGCCGGACCACCTCTATGCCCTGATCCGCCTCGGCCAGCTCGCCGAGGGCGAGGATGACCATGCGCGGGCGCGCGAAATGTACGCCAGGGCGGGATCCGCGCCCGGCGGCCGGGCGGTGACGCGACGGTATCTGGCCGGGCTTTCCCTGCGCGAGGGAAACCCGGAAGAGGCCCGGGAATTCCTGCACGAAGCCCTGGCCCTGGACCCGCAAAACGCGGCGGCCTTGCAGATGCTGGCGGAGATTTACCTTGACGGCGGTGAGGACCCGGAAGTTGCCGAAACCCTTGCGCGACAAAGCGTCGTGCTGCGGCCGGAACGGAAAAGCGGCTGGCTGGTCCTCTCCCGAGCCCTTGAAAAGGCGGGGCGCTCCAGGGAGTCGCGCGAAGCGCTGCTTCGCGCCGGGGCCTTGTAGCCGCCCGTCGCCGTCCGGAACGCGGGCATTACGATACAAGAGGGGAAGACGCGTAACGGCGGCTTCTCCCCTTTATTCGCGCGCGGCGAAGGGACGATTCCCGCCGGTCACTTGTAGTTGTCGCCCTGCGGGCCGACGTCGCTCAGAAAGACGTCCTCCATGATGGACGTTACGCCCTGAGTGCCGCGGATGATGGCTCTGGCCTCGTCCAGCTCGGCCTGGTTGCGCAGCTCTCCTTCCATGTAGACCCTGCCGCCGGAAACGGTGATGTTCAACGTGCGGGTGTAGTCAGGTCCGAGCGCGGCGGTAAGCTCCTGCTTGAGCGCCGCGTCGGCGGGCGAGGCGAAGGGTTGGCGGGCTGCTGCGCAGGAAACCAGGACGGCAAGGGCGGCGGATAAGAGTAAGACGGTCAATACGCGTTTCATGGGCACCTCCGGATACCATAAAAGATAGGTCCGAATGCGGGCCGGTAAAGGGGTCTTTATACCACGCGCTTAAACGGCAAAGGGTTGGCGTGGGGGTGGCCGGCACCCAAGGCGCGGAAAGACTTTCGATGCGGTTTTTGTCAGTCCAGCCCCATGGCTTTGCCGACCTTTTTGAACATGTTTTTGGCCTTGTTCATGGGTTTGTCGGATTCAGCCTCGGCAAAGGCCCGCAGAAGCTCTTCCTGCTTGGAAGAGAGGGAGGTGGGCGTCAGCACCCGGATTTCCACCAGCAGGTCCCCCTTGCGGTTGGTGTTGACCACCGGCATTCCGCCCCCGGAAAGCCGGAAAATTTCACCGCTCTGGGTGCCTTTGGGTATTTCCATGCGCATGGGTTCGTCAAGTCCCGGAACCTCGATGGAGTCGCCGAGAGCCGCCTGGACCATGGAAATTTCCTGGGTCAGCAGGAGGTGGGGCCCGTCACGCTGGAAAACGGGGTCGTCTTCCACGTGCAACACCACGTATAAATCGCCGGGAGGCCCCCCGAACACGCCCGGTTCCCCTTCGCCCCGAAGGCGCAGGCGGTTGCCGGAATCCACGCCGGGCGGGATGCGGACCGAAAGCTCGCGGGTCTCCTGGATCGTCGTCGCGCCCTTGCAGCGGGGGCAAGGAGTTTTGATATACTGGCCGCTGCCGTGACAGGCGGGGCAGGGCTGCGCGATCTGGAAAAAGCCCTGGCTGAACCGGACCTGGCCCGCTCCCCCGCACTGGGGGCAGGTTTCGGCGGAGGTGCCCGGAGCGGCGCCCGAGCCGTCGCATTCCGGGCAGGTGACTTTCTTGGGAATTTTAAGGGCCACCTCGTCACCCTTGGCGGCCTGGCGCAAGGTGATGGTCAGGTTGTAGCGCAGGTTCGCCCCGGCCTGGGCCCGGGTGCGCGAGCGGCCCGTGGAAAACCCGAACAGGTCGCCGAAAATGTCGCTGAAGTGGGAAAAGATGTCCTCATTGCTGGCGAAGGGGCCGAACCCGTTGCCGTTCACGCCTTCGTGCCCGAACTTGTCGTAACGCATCCGTTTTTCCGGGTCGCGCAATACGTCATAGGCTTCGGCGGCTTCCTTGAACTTCTGCTCGGCCTCGGCGTTGCCGGGGTTCCTGTCCGGATGGTACTTGAGGGCCATTTGACGGTAGGCCCGCTTGATATCATCGCCGGAAGCGGTTCGTTCAACTTCCAGAATTTCGTAGTAGTCGCGCTTCATAGCCATGAGAACTCCAAACAGAGGAGGCTTTACCCCCGGACCGCGCGGGACGCGGGTCCGTCATACCGTTCCGGCGCAACCGCAGTTCCGTTTGCCGGAGAAAGGTCCCGGTCAGGCGGTTGTCCGGGAAAAAATGAAAGCCACGGCAAAGAGGCTTTGCTATGACTTTCGGAAACCTGGTCCGGACAAGGCCGGCGGCACGCTAATCTTCGTCGGGCTTCACGGGTGTGGTGATCGGATTATAGTAGGAAAGGTCGTCGGGCATAACCTTGCCCGCCGCGATTTCGCGCAGCGCGGTGACCACTTCCTTGTTTCTGGAATTCACCAGGGGTTCGTACCCTTCGCGGTATTGATGCACGCGCTTGATGGCCATCTGCACAAGCAAAAAACGGTTGTCCACACGTTCCTGGCAGTCTTCAACGGTAATACGGGCCATGGGGCCTCCTTGAAAAAAGGGATGCCGTTACCCGGCAGCATTGTGCGCGTTATGCGCATTTGGAACAGCAACAAATATAGCATGGGCACGGCGCTGTCAAGGGAAGAGGTGGCCGGGTAGTGGCTCGGTTTTGTCTGATACATCGTCAGGCAACATTTCCGTTGCGGTCAAGCACCGTAAGGATATACTCCCTCAAAGAAAATGCTGCCGTCCTTGTCTGACGCCGAACTGCATCCACTACCAATTT
>JAJBSY010000292.1 GCA_020861205.1 Deltaproteobacteria bacterium
ACGCCGGAGCCAGGGGGTCGGTGGCTTCCAACGGTATCGAAGCTGTTGCGGCGCTCGAAAACAGCCCTGAGAACATCCCCTTCGACCTGGTGTTGATGGACCTTCAGATGCCCGAAATGGACGGGTATGAAGCGACGCGGCGAATCAGGCAGAACCCCCGCTTCGCCGGCATTCCCATTGTCGCCATGACGGCGCACGCCATGATCGAGGAGCGCCTCAAATGTTTGCAGGCCGGAATGAACGACCACATTTCCAAACCCATCGAGGTGGACAAGTTTTTCAATACGCTGCGCGCGTGGCTGCACCTCGGCGGGGAGAGTCCGGAGGACGGGATCGCATCCGGGGAAACGGGAAAAACGGATACCATCGTCTTCGGTTCGCCGGTGCCCTCCTTGCTCCATATGAGCCGGGACGCGCTTACTCCGGAAACGGAACGCGACAGTCCGGCGTTGCCCGACCTGCCCGGCTTGAACGTCGATGCCGCCGTGTCCCGGCTGAACGACAACCGGGAAATGTACGTTAAAATATTGCGGCAGTTCCTCAGAACGCAGCGGGGGAGCGGCGAACTGTACGAAGCGGCCGCGGCGGCCGGGGATGCGGCAACGCAAACACGGATAGCCAAAACCTTGCGCGGGCTCGGCGGTTCCATCGGCGCGACAATCCTTGCCACCGCGGCGGCGGAGCTGGAAAGCGCCCTGGCGTCCGGAAACGCCGCCGACGCGGCGGAGGCGGCGAAAGACACGTTCGACGCCCTAGGTTCCCTCATAACCATGCTGCAGACGGCGTTTCCGGACGAGCCGCTGCTTCGGGACGCGCCGCCGGATGCCGCGCCATCCCCTTCCGGGGAGGTGGACGGCACCCTCGCGGCCCTTGTCTCCCTGCTCAGCGACGACGACGCGGCTTCCCTCAAATATTTGGAGCAACATTCGGCCACCCTTGAAAAAACCTTGGGCGCGAACATTTTTACGCGGGTCGAACAGGCTGTCTCCCGGTTCGAGCTGGATGAGGCGTTAGCGCTGCTGCGGGAATCCGGCAAAATACCGCGCTGAGGTCATCCGGGGCCGTTCTCTTTCGGGGCGTTTCGGCGGAGGGTTTTTCCGCCGGGACGCGCGCCGAAAAACGTTCCGTACGCGGACGAGAACGGTGCCTTTCGCGCTCTTCGTACGCGACCGGGAGAAGAGCGGCCGCACTTGTTTCCAATTTCCCTCGCGATACGGTGCATCACGGCATATACTTCGCGCGCAATGAAAACGGAAATCCGAGTTGTCCGCAAGGATTCGCGTTGCTTTTCGCGGTGAAACTCTTTACTAATTGCACATTCCGGCATCCGGAATGTAGGGTTGGTGTCCGGGATGCCGTCCGTCAGACGAATATTTACGCGATACCGCGCCGCGCCGGGGGCGCGCGCCGCGGTTTTACGGTTCTTTGGGGAACGGGTGCAGTCATGATGCAGCGGGCTTCCGCTAAATGTATACAATTTCTGGATGCCCGGCTCATGCCGGGGATGGAGCATATCTCCAACAGGCCGATCCTCGTCGCCGTCCGCTCCGGGCTCGCGGTCACCATGCCGCTGGTGCTGCTGGGTTCACTGGCGGTGCTTCTCAATTCGTTCCCCCTTCCCGCGTACAAAGTGTTCATGGAGGAGGTTTTCGGACCCGATTGGCGTTTTTTCGGCAACGTACTCTGGAGCAGCACCTTCGCGGTCATGTCGCTGACTATGCAATTCAGCGTGGGTACGCACCTCGCCCACCAGCATAATGACGAAAACCCCAGCAACATGATAAGCCCGCTCATGGCCGGGCTGGTCAGTTTCGCGACCCTTCTGTCCCTCATAGCCATGGAAGGCGGCAGCCTTTCCACCCGCTGGATGGGCGTTTCCGGGCTATTCGTGGCCCTTATCGTCGCCGTGACATCGGTAAAGCTTTTTCTTTTCCTCTATTCGTTCAAAAAGCTCCGGCTGTATCTGCCCGGGGGGACGCCAGACTTCGCCATGCCGGACATGTTCAATTCCCTGATCCCGGCTATTCTGACCATCACGTTGTTTGCCGGCGGCGGCCTGATTGTGCACGCGTTCCTGGGCACGACCATTCATGAGGCGTTTCATGACTTGTTGCGCAAACCCTTCGACGTCATGGGCGACGGGTTCAGCCGCGGCATGTTCTACATTTTTTCACTGCAGGGTTTGTGGTTCTTCGGCATTCACGGGGCCAACGTCCTTGATCCCATAACCCACGACATCTACGGGGCGGCAATGGCCGCGAACGAGGCGGCCGCGCTGGCGGGCCAGGCGCTTCCCCACATTATGACCAAGCCGTTCATGGACGTGTTTGTCTTCATGGGGGGAGCGGGGACGAGCATCAGCCTTGCCGTCGCCCTCCTGCTCTTCGGCGAGACAAAAAACCAGCGGCGCCTGGCGGGTGTCTCCCTCATCCCCGGGTTGTTCAATCTGAACGAGATTCTTCTTGTCGGGCTGCCGGTAATCTTAAACCCGGTCATGCTCATCCCGTTCATCCTCACCCCCATGGTCCTGGCTTGTATCAGTTATCTCGCAGTGGCGTGGGGAATCGTACCGGGCACAAGCGCCAACGTGCAATGGACGACGCCCGTGTTCCTGAACGCCTACCTGAGCACGGGATCCTTCGCGGGAGCGGTACTGCAGCTTGTGAACCTGGCGGTGGGCACGTGCCTGTACGCGCCTTTCGTGCTCGTCAGCAACAGGATCAACGGCAGGCGCGTGAACCGGGCGTTCAAAAACCTCCTGGCCCGCGTCACGATGATCGAAGCCAAACGGCCCAACGCCCTGGAACGGGCGGATGAGACAGGCCTGCTCGCCCGGTCGCTGGTTTCCGATCTCGAACATTCGTTCTACGCCGACCGCGATCTCTACCTCGAATTCCAGCCCCAGATACGGGCCGCCACGGGCCGGGTTTCCGGCGTCGAAGCGTTGCTGCGCTGGAATCATCCCTATTACGGCCCGGTGCCCGCGCCGATTTCCATCGCGCTGGCCGAAGGAACCGGGCTTATCAAACCCCTGGGGTTGTGGATATTTGAAGAGGCGTGCGCGATCCGCGAGCAGTGGCTCGCGGGCGGGCTGGAAGATATCGTGCTGGCCGTCAACGTTTCGGCCATGCAACTGGACAAGGATCTCGTCGAGAAGGTCGTCGCGATCATGCAGCGCCACCGGATACCGCCGGACATCCTAGAACTGGAGGTTACGGAATCGGCCATGCTTGAAGCCGGGACCGAGCCGAGCCTGCACCTTTCGCAACTGCACCTGCTGGGCCTGCGGATCGCCATCGACGATTTCGGCATGGGGCACAGCTCCCTGAAATACCTGAAGCAATTTCCGGTTTCCACCGTCAAGATTGACGGCGCAATCAGCCGGGAAGTAGTCACCAACCCGATCTGCGCCGATATCGTGGCATCCATCACCAGGCTGTGCCGGGCGAGGGGGATGCTCTGCGTCGCGGAGTTCGTCGAAACCCAGGCCCAGGCCGCCGTCTTGCGCACCCTTGGCGTGGACGCCCTGCAAGGCCATATCTTCAGCCCGTCGTTGTCGGCCGGGGACTGCTTCACATTTATCCGGGAAACCAACGCGCGCGCGGCCAGGGACATCCGTGGACGCATGGATAGATCGCGCGGCCGCGCGGGCTCGCAGGACGGAGTATGAGCGGTACGTCACGCATAGGCGGCTCCGGGGGGTATGCCGGAACGGGAGGCAGGCAGTCGCGCTCGCCATCCCTTGTCCGGTTTTGCCGTGGCCGGAAGCAGGGGGACGTCGTTTCAGGCGAGTTCCTGCGCCTGGAGAACGATTCGTTCGGCTGGGCGTTGCTGGAAGGCGAGGAACTGCTCGCGCACCTTCCGGAAGACTGGGGGGAGGGAGGCAACCAGCCGTCGCCCGGTGACCGCGTTTTTTTCCGCATCGAGTCGCTCGTTCCGGATGTCGTGTTGCGCCTGTTGCCCGCGGCCGATCCTCTCGCGCGGATATCCTCCATTCTGCCTTCCCTGCCGATGGCCCAGGAAGCGGGCCTGTACGCTTCCGCCCGCGACAGGTTTGATACGCTCCTGGCCGCCTGCCGGGATGAAGAGCCCGGCCTTTTCAGCGAGCCGGATCCCGTGGCGCGTAAAGCGGCGTTCATCGAGCGGGTGGCCGGCGATCCCGCGTTGCTCGGCGCGTTCGCCGCGACCCGGGCCCGTTCCCGGGCGCTTTGCCGGGCGGCGGCCTCATCGGGGCTTCTTTTTTTCCAGCATATGCCCTGGCTTTGCGGCGGTCTTGACCGGATAGAGGTTTCGCTCTGGCGGGATGGAGAATCGCCGGTTCTCGCCGGAGCGCGGCTCCCCTCGGGCGACGGGCTCCTGCTCCACGGCGCCATGGAAAACGGCGTGTTGCGGTACCGTCTCCGTATCGCCGGTATGAAGGGAGACGGTCAAAGACCCCCAATGGCGCTCCCGCGAACGGCCGCCGCCGACTGCCTCGGTTACGCGGTCCACGGCCGGCCGGACTCGCCGGGACGGGCGGTTGACCTTGTCGGCCGCATTCTTGCGTTGGCCGCGGATTCGGGTATTATGGCCGTCGGCCGTTATTCCCGTAAATTGTAACCGCAGCCGGACGGCGGTTCCGCCGGATTTCATCCCATGATAGCCACGAAGAGTTCCGATCCCGCGGCGACGCCGCCGTCCGCCGGCCCGCCCATCGGGCCCTCTCACCCGTGGCTCGCGCCTCTCGCGGGATATTCCGATCTCCCTTTCCGGCTGTTGTGCCGCGAGTTGGGCGCGGCCGTGGCGTGCACCGAGATGGTCAGCGCCAAGGGCCTGGTCCTGGGCCAGAGCAGGCGGAGCAACGCCACCAACGATCTTCTTGCGACGTGGCCGCCCCTGCGGCCGGTTATGGCGGGCGCTCAGTCCTCCATGCCGTATCCCGGGCCGGGCGGTTCCGTTACCCCGGTCAAACCGGACTCCCCTCTCGTCGTGCAGCTTTTTGGTGCCGAGGCGTCATTTATGGCGGAGGCCGTCCGTATCCTGGTAGACAGGGGGTATGATTGGTTCGATTGCAACATGGGCTGTTCCGTGCCGAAGGTCGGGAAAAGCGGCGCCGGTTCCGCCATGCTGCAGGATCCGGACAACGCCGTTGCCGTTGCCGATGCCATGATCCGGGCGGCGGGCGCGAAAAGGGTGGGTTTCAAGCTCCGCCTCGGCCGGGAGGCGGGCGATGCGGTTTACTTACCGCTGGCGAAACGGCTGGAAGAGGCCGGAGCCGGCTGGCTTACCCTGCATCCGCGATACGCCAGGCAAAAATTCACCGGAACGGCCGACTGGAAAGCCGTCGTGCCGTTGGTGGCGCAATCGTCCATTCCCGTCATGGTCAGCGGTGATCTCTTCACCGCCGCTGACGGAGTAAGGGCCCTTGCCGTCACCGGAGCCTCCGGTGTGATGTTCGCGCGGGGCGCCATGCACAACCCTGCGATTTTCGAGCAGTTCACGGCGCTCCTGGCCGGGGACATGCGCGAAAGCCCCCGCTTTGCGGACGCCGCGAAACTGGAGTACATTATACGGCGGCACGCGGCGCTTATCCGGGCTTTTTATCCGGTCCGTCGAAATCGGCAGGGCATGGAATCCGGCCTGCTCAAAATGCGGGCCTTTGTGCCGCGGTACGTGAAAGAATGCGCCGGGGCCCGATTCCTCAGGCGGGCCATGGTCCAGTGCATGACCTGGGACGCCATGGACGCCCTGTTGCACGACTTTTTTTCGCGGCGGGAAAATCTGGAACCGGCTCCCGTGGAAGGCGAGCGGGATTTGGCATAACCCGGCTTTGTCCGGGCTGGCAACGAACAAGACGACGTGGTGGAGTATATGAAAATAGTGCGGGCGAAAACGGCGGGGTTCTGCATGGGGGTCAGTCTGGCGCTCAGGCAGCTCGACGCCGCCCTGAAAACACATGAACACGCGGGTGCGTTGCAACGGGGCACGCGGTTGGCGACCTTGGGGCCCGTGATCCATAACCCCCGGGTTATCGCCGAATACGCGGAAAAAGGCGTCGTGTGCCTGAACGACGCGTCGCAAGCCCGGCACGGCGATGTCGTGCTCGTGCGCGCGCACGGGGTGCCCCGCGAGGTGGAGAAAGACCTCCTTGAACGGGGCGCCACGGTCATCGATGCAACCTGCCCCAAGGTAAAAAAAGCGCAGCTTGCCATCGCCGCCGAGCGGGCGAAAAACGGCGGAACTCTTTTGCTGTATGGGGAAGTGGATCACCCGGAAGTGAAAGGACTGGTCAGCTATGCGGACGGCGATGCGCGCGTGTTCCTCACGTGCGCGGAGTTCGAGGCGGTAACGCTCGACCCGGGCAGGGAGTATTTCCTGGCCGCGCAGACGACCCAGGATATCCTCGGATTCGAGGCCATTTGCGCCCGGGCCGCCGAACGTCTGGGGCATGATGTGCCCATGTTGCGGACGATCTGCGACGCCACGCGCAAGCGCCAGGCCGAGGTGTTGGAGCTGGCCCGCGAGGTCGCCTTGTTCGTGGTTGTGGGCGGATCGAACAGCGGCAATACCAGGCGCCTGGCCGAGGTCGCCGAGGGCCAGGGCATCCCCGCCCTGCGGGTGGAAGACGCCGGGGACCTGGATCCGGCCAGCTTCAGGGGCGTCGCCGCCGTCGGCCTGACCGCCGGGGCCTCCACCCCGGCCGAGCATATTGACGCCGTTGAAACATGGCTGGAGAATCTGGGCGCCTCACCCGCATGAAACCGGTTCGGATCAGGGTTGTTTCCGGAACGCAACAACGGGATTGTGCGTTTTTACCGGGGGGGATATAGAAGAGCGGGCAACCGCCCGACGTCATTTTCGGAAACGCAATAGCCGCGCATGGTTGGCTGAAGGGTGCGATATGAGCCAGACGAATATCCTGCTTGAAGCGGGAACCAATGAGCTTGAGGTTGTCGAGTTTTTTCTCGAGGAAGACGATCTCGAGCAAGGCGGCGTCTACAGGGGGCACTACGGCGTCAACGTCGCCAAGGTGCTGGAAATCATCCGGATGCCGAAAATAACGGAAATGCCGGAAGTGAGCCATCCCTGCGTCATGGGAGCCTTCAACCTGCGCTCGCAGGTGATCCCGCTGGTGGATCTTTCCGTCTGGCTCGGGAAAAAACGGCATGAAAGCGAGGCTCCCAAGGTTATCGTCACGGAATTCAACGAAGTGACCACGGCGTTCATGGTTTCCGGCGTGAACCGCATCCACCGGATCAGCTGGGAAGCGGTGGAGCCGCCCAACGCCTATATTTCCGCGATGAGCGGCAACAGCGTTACCGGCGTTGTCAAGCTTGAGGGAAGATTGGTTTTTTTGCTGGACCTCGAACGTATCGTCAGCGACCTGAACCCGAAACTCGGCCTCAGGCTCGACGAGGCGATAGATTGGAAATCCGGGCCGCGGTATCGGGCACTGATCGCGGACGACTCCACGGTTATCCGCGAAATGCTCAAGGATTTGATGCAACGGGCCAATTTTGACGTGGAAGCCGTAACCAACGGCAGGGACGCCTGGACCATCCTGGAGGGCATACGGCGGCGCGCCGAGGAAGAGAAGATACCCGTTTCCGACTTCCTGCATGTCATGGTCGCGGATATCGAGATGCCCCAAATGGACGGGCACGCGCTCTGCAAACGGATCAAGGAAGACCCGGTCCTGAAGGACCTGCCCGTCATTCTGTTTTCGTCGCTCATAACCGACAAGCTGCGCCACAAGGGCGAAGCGGTGGGTGCGGACGAACAGATCGCGAAGCCGGAGGTAACCTCCCTGGCCCGCCATGCCATACGCCTGATAGAGGCTAGGAAGGAAGCGGAACGGTAGGTGCCGTCAGGGGGCGGGGGAAGAACCGGGTTTTCCCATGGGTCGGGAAGGCGGGACGACATTTTAGCGGAACGTGCTTTCCGGAACAAAAAAGCCGCTGCAGCGGCTTTGATC
>JAJBSY010000065.1 GCA_020861205.1 Deltaproteobacteria bacterium
ATATTATATATTACACATATTTATATATTTTACCCGGAAATTTAAATCAATAATAGTAGCTTCATTATTTTTAAAATTATGATTTATTAATTGATTATTATGATAATAACATGCCACGGCCGCACGAACTTTATGAAAGGCTTCCCTGCTCGCGGGTTTCCGGCAGGCTCCGGAGCGGGTAAAGGACAAGCGCCAAACGATACCTTTCAGTTTCGGTATCGTTTGGCGCCGTCGTTCGGACCCTGACCGGCTCGCGGCCGTATTCACCGAGCTCCGGGCGGGGTTATCCCGGAAAGCGGACTTTATCGCGTATGGCGAATCAGCTACAGCAGGCCAAGTTGCCACGCTTCCTTCGTTAGCGGCTCCCTGAAGTCCGGATGCGCTATGGCGATAAGAGCCGCCGCGCGCTGCCGCAAGCTCTTGCCCCGCAGGTCCGCGATCCCCTGCTCCGTCACCACGTAATGCGCCAGGCCGCGCGGGGTGGTCACGCCCGCGCCCCGCGCCAGTTCGCAGGTGATGCGCGAAACGGCGCCGTTGGATGCCGTGGATGACAGGGCGAAAATGGCCTTGCCGCCCTTGGACCGGCTCGCCCCGATCACGAAATCGAGCTGCCCGCCGATGCCGCTGTACATTTTGTTGCCGATGGTCTCCGCGTTGATCTGGCCGGTAAGGTCGATCTGGAGCGCCGAGTTGACGGATATCATGGTATCGTTGCGCCCGATGACGCAGGGGTCGTTGACATAGTCAACCGCCCGCATTTCCACGTCCGGGTTTCCGTTCACGAAATCATACAGTTTTCGGGTCCCCATAAGGAAGGTGCAGATGAACTTGCCCGGATGCAGGGTCTTGCGTTTGTTGGTGATGACGCCTGCTTCGGCCAGCGTCACCACGCCGTCCGAAAACATCTCGGAATGGATGCCCAGGTCCTTCTTGTCCGTCAGGAACGTCAGGACGGTATCCGGGATGCCGCCGATGCCGAGCTGGAGCGTCGCGCCGTCCGGGATGAGTCCGGCTACGTTGCGCGCGATCCGGCGCTCGATTTCCCCGACTTTGGGCGGAACAAGTTCGAATACCGGCGAATCCTCTTCCACGATGTACGTGATTTCGTCGAGGTGAACCTTGTCGCCGTTGGTGCGCGGATAGTTGCGGTTCATCTGGGCGATGACCACCTTCGCGCTCTCTACCCCTGCCCGGGCGTAATCGGCGGAAAGGCCGAAGCTGCAGTAGCCGTTTTCGTCCGGAGGGGAAACTTGGATCAGGAAAACGTCCACCGGCAGGATGCCCTCCGTGAACAGGCGCGGAATTTCGCTGTACAGGCAGGGGGTGAAATCCCCCCGGCGGTCGTGCACGGCCTGCCGCGTGGGCGGGGAGACGAACAGGCAGTTGACGTGGAAATGCCGTGCCATTTCCGGCCGGGCATAGCCTTTTTCCTTACCCAGGGCGAACATGGAGATGACTTCCACGTTCTCCACGGCCGGTCCCCTGGCCGCCAAAGCGTCCATGAGCGCCGGCGGCTCGCTGGCCGTGGTGTGCAGCAGGACGCGATAATCGGATTTTACGGACCGCAACGCTTCGTCGGCCGTCACAAGTTTTTCGCGGTATCTTTTTCTCCAGTCGCCTGGCATGACACTCTCCTATGCGGCGCGGGTCTATTACGCGGGTTTGACGGTCCATTCGGATCGGATTTTCGCCCATGTCCGGTCGCGTTGCCGTTCCAGCTCGGCGATATCCGCATCGGTCACGGTTTTGAACCGGCCCTGTTTGGACACGTAGCTCTTGATCGAGGCAAATTCCTTGGGGTTCCTGTTCAGGGTGAATTCGCCGTTTTGATACTCGGCCAGATACCAGAGGCCCGTATCCACATACTCTTTGGCCAGCTCGACCGTCTTGCCGGTCGGCGTTGACCAGCCCGTGGGGCAGGGCGCGATGACGTGGATATAGGATGCCCCCTTGTGCTCCTTGGCCTTGGTTATCTTCCTGATGTAGTCCAGGGGGTACCCCACGCTGGCGGTGGCCGCGTACCCGATATTGTGGGCCGCTATGATGTCGAACATGTTTTTTTTGACGGGATTGGCGCCATGACGCTTGGCTCCCGCCACCGAGGTGGTGGTGCGGGTGCCGATGGGTGTCAGCCCGCTCTCCTGGACGCCCGTATTCATATAGGCTTCGTTGTCATAGCAGATGTAGATGATCCGGTCGTCGCGATCCACCGCGCCGGAGAGCGCCTGCAGCCCGATATCCGCGGTGCCGCCGTCCCCGGCGAACCCGACGACGTAATAATCCTCGAGGCCGAGAGCCCTGCCCGCCGCCTCCATGCCCGACAATACGGCCGCCGTTGACGGGAATGACGCGCCCAACGCGTTCACATGGTACGGCATGACCGGATACAGGAATCCCACGGCGCTCATGCAGTTGGCGGGAACCGCGGTAAAACAGCGGCGGCCGATGACTTTCAGAGCCAGGCGCACGGCCAGGCTTCCGCCGCAGCCGGCGCAGGCCTTGTGCCCGAAAAACAGCTCGTCATCCGGCAGGGTTTTCGCGTTTATCGTGACGGCGTTACTCATTGTCCCACCTCAGGTTGACAAATTTGACCCGGTCTTCCGGCGCGTTTCCGTCCATATCCAGGAGCTCGCGGTACATGGTTTCGATGTTCTTTTTGGAAATGTCGCGTCCGGCAAGGCCCCCGATATAATTGACCGTGGCGGGAATTTTCCGCCGCCGGGTCAGCGCGGAATTGACGTTGCTAAAAACCGTGCCTTCGTATCCGTAGGAAATATCCTTGTCGATGACGCCGATAGCCTTGACCTGGTCGCCGAGGCCGATGAAATCCTCGAGCGGGAACGGCCGCATGTAGCGGATCTTGACCAGCCCGACCTTACGCCCTTCCGCGCGCAGGGAATCCACGACCGCGCGGACCGTGTTGGTGATGCTACCCAGCGTCACGAGAACGGCTTCCGCGTCGTCGCACCGGTACATCTCCGTAAGCCCGCCGTAGGTACGGCCGAATATATCCCCGAACTCCCTGTCCGCCTTCCGGATGACGGCGCCCGCCCGCAGCATCGCCCCATGCTGCTGGTAGCGGAATTCCGTCTGCCAGTCCGGCCCCGCGCCGATGCACAGGCTGACGGGTTTTTCAAGGGTCATCTTGTGGTCCGTGGCATACGGGGGAAGGTAGGCGTCCACCTGGTCCTGGGACGGAATGGTTACCAGTTCGTAGGTGTGCGTCAGGATGAACCCGTCGAGGTTGACCATCACGGGCGTCATGACCGTGGGGTCCTCCGCGATCCGGAACGCCTGGATAACCACGTCCAGGCCTTCCTGGGCGTCCTCGACGTAAACCTGCATCCAGCCGGAGTTGAGCAACAGGAGCGAATCGTTATGGTCGTTGAAAATACTCCAGGGCACGGCGATGGTTCGGTTGGCGTTCATCATGACAACCGGGAAACGGCCCCCGCTCACGAACGGCAGACCTTCCACCATGTACAAAAGCCCCTGGGAGGAAGTGGCGGTAAAGGTCCGCGCGCCGAGGGCGCTGGCGCCGAGCGCCGCCGAAATGGCGCTGTGCTCGGATTCCACCCGGATATACCGGGCGGCGAGGCTCCCATCGTCCACATATTCGGACAGTTTCTCAACCACGATGGTCTGCGGGCTGATGGGATAGGCGGAAATAACCCCCGGCCTCGCCAGCCGGACGCCCATGGCGACGGCCTCGTTGCCGGATATGAACTCTTTTGAGCCGGTCATGGGTTATTCCTCCTCCGCGATCATGGCGATGACGCGTTTCGGGCACTCGTTGGCGCAGATGCCGCAGCCCTTGCAAAAATCCAGGTCGATCGCCACCGTGCCGTCTTGCTTGAAAACGGCCCCTTCCGGACAGACCAGGTAACAGTGCAAACAACCGATACAACCGCCCGAATCGATAACCGGGCGTTCCGTCCGCCAACTCGCGTTGGTTTCCGTGATGAACCCCGCCCGCCCCACGGGTTTGGGCATTTCCGCGTCGCTTCGCGGGGCGCGGAACGCGCGCGCTGTCGGCCTATTCATTGGCGCCGCCTTTTACGGCGTCATACGCGCGCCGCATTAGTTGTTTGTTCTTTTCGCAAACGGAGGGGGAGAACGTCCGCTCCAGCGCCCTGCCCGCCTCGGCCGTTCCCGTAAGGCCGGAAATGCCGAGAAGCGCGCCGAGCATTGCCACGTTGGTAATGGGGCGGCCCAAGATATCCAGGGCCATCCTGGTGGCGTTGAGCGTTACCAGTTTATGCGTGACGCCGGTGTGTTTCCCGGGGCGGGCCGTATTCAGGATCATGACCCCGCCCTCGCGCAGATAGCCCCCCATATTCTCCGAAACCAGGGTCTCGTCGAGCACCACAAGGTAATCGCAGGATACCGGCTGGCTGCGGTCAACGATCTTTTCGCCGTCTATTTTGGTGCAGCTCCAGACGGGCGCGCCCCGGCGTTCCGGCCCGAAGGACGGGCTGGCCAACGCGTAGCTGTCTCCGTAAACGGAAACGGCCTGCCCCAGCAACCTGGCGGCGGTAAACGCGCCCTGGCCGCCCCGGCCATACCATCGTACATCCAGCATTTCCCACTCCTCCTCTCTTTCCGGGATGTCCGAGCATCCCTGCGCGCCATATCAGCAGGTGTGTTATCGCCCTGAGCGATCCTGTCCGCTCTTGCGCCATGTGGATTTTTCCGCCACGGCCACGGTATTTTTGATAAAGTTTGTATTTGTATACAAATTTATTGTAAAAGGACCGGGGCTTCCTGGCAAGAGAATTATGCCGCAAACAGCATAAAACTCGCCGATCCTTTCCGGTGCGCGGAAATAAGGGAGGGTATCCGGCGGGGCGCCGGCGGACGTACCTTCACCGCCTGGTCGCGACGGCGCAAGCCGGCCGCATCGGTTTTTCGAAGAACAGACTCGCCGGTTGCCCGCCGGGCCTTTCACGGCTACGGCCCAGCCGTCCTAGAACGGCAGTTGGAATCCGAGGCGGGCCGCCACATTGGTCAGATGGGCGCAGGTGCGTTTTTCGGCGGCGGCCGGGTCGTGGTCTTTCAAGGCCTTGTAGATCAGCCGGTGTTCTTCCACGGAGTGCGGCACGGCGTCGGGAGTGCTGGGGGAGAGGGCCAGGAATCGTTGCACGAAGGTATTTATCATTGCCACGCTGTCGATGAGGAACTCGTTTTCCGTTGCCCGGGCGATGAGCGAACTGAACAGCAGTTCGCTGTCGATGACCTTGTCCATTTTTCCGCTCTTGATGCGGGCGGTGTGCTGCTTCAGGCAATCCTCCACCAGGGCGAGGTCCCTTTTGCCGATGACCGTGGCGGCGACCTTGGCGGCCATGGGCTCGACGGCGAACCGGAAAACGAACACTCTGGCCATGTCATCTATATTGACTTCCGAGACGAAGGTCTGCTTGGTCGAGTTGACAATAATCAGCTTTTCATACTGCAACCGTTTCAAGGCGGCCCTGAGCGGCGTTCTGCTGATGCCCAGGCTGGAGGCGAGCGCCTCTTCCCTGAGGTGATCCCTGGGTTTGAACTCGCCGGTCAGGATGGCCCCTTTTATGGCCTCGTACGCTTGTTCCGACAGGGATTGATTGTTTCCGATCCTGGGAAGCACGGCAGCTCCTTTCCAGCGGCGAACGGCCGGGGTACGTTGGCGAGGCAAGGCGGGCAAACGGGTACACGGCGCGTTCTACGCGACCGGGTGCCACGCGCGGTCCGTTGTTTTCTGTATACAAAAACAGCATACAGCGAACCATGCGCGAAGGCAACCATTCCGGGAAAAGGTTAGGCGCCGGGTTCTCCCGGCCGGACTTGTCCGAAAACCGCCAGCCAGACGCAGGGTGAGCTGGTATACGCCACCCGGTGCCTGACATGCCTGGGCAAAAAGAGATGATCCCCCCGGGCGAGCGAAACCTCGCTCCCGTCCGGGTAGGCGATGCGGGCCGTTCCCTCGAGAACGGCCACCCACTCGTCCTCGGCCTGGTCGTACCAGACCCCCTCGGGGGTCACGTGGCCGAGGGACAGTATCCGCTCAACGCGCACGGCGCCGGAAGCGGCGCAGACCGTCTCGGAAAATTCCGGACCGTCCGGCCGCAAGGATTCGGGAAACAGCAGAAGGTTGTCCATGTCGCACTCCGATCGGGAACGGTCGCGTCGCCCGGAACAGCCCTCCCCGCCCTTGGAAGGCGGCGCGGCTATGGGTTTTACCGGATGACCGCGCGCTTGGTTCCAAAAACGGCCCGCGTCCGCGTAGTTGCAGCAGGCAGCAGGTCCATGCCCGTGAGGCGGCCTATGGCGCGCAGGTACTCCTCGTGCCGGGCGAGGTAAAATGACAGAACACCGGCGAAATTCGCACCCACGAGTCCGTCCACGAGCATCTGGCTCATGGCCGGGATACAGGTGAGTATCATCTGGGAGGAGGCGAATATCTCCCGCTCCTCGGGCGTCAGGGTCGCGAGTTCCTTGACCAGCGCGCTGCGGGCCCGCGGCTGGTACATCCAGAAATAGAGGAAGTCGAGCGCGTCAATGGCGAGTTCCTCGACCAGGTCCTTGCGGCCCGTTCCCGCGCTTTCCATAAAGGACTCGGGGTTCCGGAACAGGGCGACGACGTCCTTGTCCGGGAACGCCACCTCCACGCGGCTGACGAAAGCGAACAGCCGGCCGAACTTGGTTTCGTAATCCCAATGGCGGCTCCGTTCAAAAGCGGCCTTGTCCGCCGGTCCCTCGATAATGGCCGCCACCGTGTCCGACGAGAGTTTGGACAACACAGCGGCGCTCTGTACCAGATACTCCACGGGCAAGCTGAAAAACACGAATATCCCCATGGCCGCCGAGTCGTACAGGATGGAGACCGGGATGGCGATGACGCTGCGGAACAGGTTGCCGATGACTGCTTCCCGGGGAAGCCCGCGAAATATGTTGTGCCCCGCGATGTACAGCCCGTTGATGATGGACATCACCGTGTAGAAGAAAGCCGGGTTGCTCGCGGACGTCACGCCGCAGAGGTCTTCGAGCAGCAGGTTGCGCACGAACAGTTCTAGAAGCGGCACGGAAATGCCCGTGTACAGAAGCGAATCGCTGAGCCGCGACCAGCTTATGTAATCGTTCCATTTCAAGAGCGGGGTACGCTTCAGGCCCCCGCCGCCGAGAAGGGCCTGCACCACGTTCCGTATTCCCGTGATGCCGAACCAGATCAGCGGGCCGAACCAGGCCAGGAACCACCAGCTCTGGGTATACTGGAAGGTCGCCACGGTCAGCAGGAACCCGACCATCACCTTGAAGACGTTCTTGGCCGTGGTATTCAGGTAGCTGAACCCCGGCGATTCGCACTTTTCGACGCAGGCTTCGCGCAGGGAGAAGGCCGTGCGCCCGTCCCGCATGAAGCCGCCGAGCGTCACCAGCGAGCGGGCGTTCGGATCGTAGTGCGCGCCCTTCTCGTCCACAAGCCAGGTTTGTTCCTTGATGTCCGTCAGGCTCCCGAGCCAGGGAACGCGCCTGAAAACCCGCGCGAAAAACCCCCGGATGCCCGTCCGCGGACCGGGAAGGTAGGTCGTCTGGCGGAACACGGGATAGAAAAACGGCAACAGCTTGTAGGAAACACGACGCTTGACCACCATCGCGCGCGCCCTGGACGGCAGGGTGACCAGCGCGGCAAACCCCATGCCGTGCAGCTTGGCGGATCGGCTCGTGGAGTCGCTTCCCAGGCGCGTCCCAAGGGGTTTTATCGAATAAAAACTTTGCAGTTTCGGGATGTTGCATAAGATTTCCCGGAACAGGCGCGCGCGCTCGGACGTATCGCCCTCGGCCTCCTCGATTGCGCCCAGATACTTCCGGATCAGGGGTTTCAAGGCGA
>JAJBSY010000366.1 GCA_020861205.1 Deltaproteobacteria bacterium
TCAGTGTTCAGAGCGATTTACCTTTGAAATGCTGTTTCTAAAGCGGCATTGCGACGAAGTACGCCCAGGCCCGCAGGGCGGGCTTTGCCGAATCTCAAAGCGAGGACGCTCGAGCGGCGAGGAACTCCTCCACCACGTCCACGAAGGCGTCAAGTCCGGCAACGACGTCTTCCGGCCAGGCAAAGGGCTTGCGCGCGCCGGTTTTCTTGTTGCCCTCGGCCTCTGAAACAAGCCGGGAAAGCACCCCCGCCAGTTCCTCGCTGTCCCCGGGGTCCCGGACGATATTTTCCGGCGGCAGGAAATGGGAAGAGCCGTTGGCCGCGGAACTGAGCGTCGGCGTGCCTGTTGCCAAGGCCTCCAGCACTGCGTTGGAGCAGGCGTCATAGAAACTGGGCAGGGCGAAAACGTCGATGGCTTGGTACCAGGCGGGCATATCGTCCACTGTACCGAGAAAATGAACGCGGTCGGCGACGCCGAGCCTGTGGGCCAAAGCGTCATAATCTCCATGGTTGCGGCCTCCGGCCACGTACAGGGCGCAGTTCCCCGGCAGCCGGAGCAGGGCTCGGATGAGCGGGGCCACGCCCTTCAAGAGAAAGTTGCTGGTGGCGAGGCCGATTGCCGTTACCTCGGGCGCCATGCCGAAGCGGCGCCTGGCCCGCTCCCGCTGCTCCACGGAAGGGGGCGCGTACCGGCGCAGGTCCGGCCGGTTGTAGATAATGCGCACCCGGGCGGGGTCGATCGCGGGAGCGGCCTCAAGGACGAGATCCCGCACGAAATGCGAAACCGCCACGATATATTGGGTCCGGGAGTATTGGCGATTTTCCAGCCAGCGGGTCAGAAGGTTGGCCGGGCTGATCCGCCGGGTGAACTGTTTGACCCGGCGTCGCAACTCGTTGGGATACGCCTTTTCGGAATACCGCCTGATGGCCGGTAGGGGACCTCCGCCGACCCGCAGGCTATCCTGGGAGCGGGTTTTCCCCAGGCTGACGGCGCAATCGTAATCCCCGGCGCGCCGGAAAGCTTCGGCCTTGCCGGCGAAGGTAAGCATCTTGAGCCAGCGTGGGCCGTGGGGCCTGCCGGTGCGGCGTATCCGCACGCCTTTCGGCGGGTCGATTTCCTGCCGGGCGCAGATAAAATCCACGAAATGCCCCCTGGAGGCGAGGGCTTCACTGAGCCGGTAGCCGAATTGTTCAACTCCCCCGTAGCGGCTGAAACGGGGGAGCATGATGGCTATGCGGGCTGGGACATGGGGGGGCATGGTGTTTCCATAGCCGAGGCGCCGATTCTTGGCAAGCGCGGAACGGACGGATGGTGCCCCAATTTGCTTGATAGGCTCGTCCCGCGTGAAGCTCATGTATGTCCGGATACACTCCGCTCCGCGCGGAACTCGCCTTCCTTGTCTGTAGTCAAATTGATGCACTGCCAATGACGGGCGGGGGCTCATTGGGCCTGGTCACGGGCAAGCCGGGTTCCCTTGACGGCGATGCCGTTGTTGTTCCATGCCGCTTCGAGGGGACGTCCTTTCCCGCCGGGCTTGTCGCAGCCGTTGTTGGCGCTCAAGGCCGGGTCGCGCACCAATATACGCGTGCGGTCAATGATGGATGCGTTTTTTGGTTTTTGCATCGGCAAAATCGCGCATGACCGCGATGGGGAGCAGCTTGTAATATGTATCCGTGACAACTTCGCCGCTGTCCGCATACCAATTGCCGCAACTTTCGAAATAGCTGAGGATGCGTTCCTCGGCGGTTGTCTGCGGACCGCCTCCGTCCCGGAGTTTTTTCTCGCGCATGAACAGGGCCATGTCTTCCACCAGCGCGAAGGCCCGTGCCTGAACTTCGCCATACAGCGACAGCGGTTCGATCGGTTCCCGTCCCTCGTTTTTGAGCGTCCGCATCAGGCCCATGAGTTCGTTTTCAAAATGTGGCGCGATGGCCGTGCAAAACGGAACGGCGCCGCTGTATGCGCTGCCTTCCCTCGCCAGGTGACCGAGCCCTATGCAGCAGATGTCGATAAGTTCGTCCGAATGACGCAATCCTGACTTATCCAGCAAAGCTTCCGCTTCCGCCAACAAAGGTTTTACGGTAGTAAAAGGCATTGTGTGTCCATAAGCGTGCAGAACCTGAGGTCCTGGCTGAGGGTTAAAAAAAATACCGGAAATTATGCATCCGGTCCGATTTATTTGTCTATATAGGATTATCGTATTTTCAAGCGTCTTTCAATTCATTATGGCTATCGTTATAAAAAGTTTCGGCGATTAGTGAGGGAGTATAGTGTGTCCATACGGAATAGTTTACTTTTTATAATCCTGTGCGTTTCGCTTGCCGGTTGCGCCGACAAGGGACTGGCCCCGCACAACCCGATGGGCTTGTCCGGCAAGCGGAGCCCGGAGGCGGAGGCGGCCTTTGCCCGCGCGCACGTCTTGTGGGACAAGCGCGATGTCTGTTCCGATCCGGCGCAGGCCCTGGAACTCCTGAACAAGGCTCTCGAACTGGAGCCGGGGTACGCCGAGGCACTGCTGCGCCGGGGGCTCGCCAAGAGCGACTTGAAGGATTGGGACGGAGCCTTTGACGATTTGAGTAAATCCATCCGGCTGCACCCTTCCGCGGAAGCGTATGCCTTCCGGGGGCTCATCTCCATGCGGGGCGGCAACTACGTGGGCGCCCGCAAGGATTTTGACCGGTCGTTGGCGATAACCGAGCGCCAGCACAGGGCCTGGAATTTCCGCGGCGCGCTGAACCGCCTGGAAGGACGGCGGAGCGAGGCCTGCGATGATTTCGCCGAAGGGTGTGATCACGGGGATTGCGTCGGGCTGGAAACGTCCGTCACAATGGGCGAATGCCCCCGGTGACCGTGATTGTCCTCGGTTTTTTCCCATGCCCGCCCGCCTGCCGCTTGGTACGGGAGATGCATAGCCTTGCAGTAGCGATGGATTTTTGACGCGTTTTCATATTCGCTTGTCGAGGGTTGTGTATGAACAGGAAAATTGCCGTTCTCGGGCTGGTGGTGTTGTGCGTCCTGGCCGGAGCGTACTGGTGGCGGCATTCGTCCGCGAATATCGTCTCGGTGGAGGCCGTTGTGGAGGGCCGGATGGCGGCCGTCGGCAGCGGTGTTTCCGGCGTGGTGAAGGAAGTATACGTGTCCGTCGGCGACGCCGTTTCCAGGGATCAGCCGTTGCTGGCCCTGGATCCTTCCGGTTACGAGCGTCAACTGGCCCAGGAGCGCGCGCGGCTTGCGGAGCTTGCCTCGCAACTGCCTCCGGGCCTTCTGGTTCCGTCTCCCGGAAGCGCCCGCCCGGTTCACGGTAAGCCCCTTGCCGCCCTGCGCGAGGAGGAAGAGGCGGCGCGCCGGCGCGTGGAGGCTGCGGCCCAGAGTTACGCGGCCGCGAACCTGGCTTTTTCCCGCATGGCCGGGCAGGGCGAGCCGGAATACAGGCAGGCGGACCCCGGGCGGCAGGCGGCGCTTATCGCCAGGGACGAAGCGGCGATCAGCCTGAAGAAGGCCAAAGACAATTTTGATAAAGCCAGTTACGCCCGCGCGCAGCGCGAGGCGCAGGACAAGGCGGATAAAGCCAACGGCGTTGTCAGCGCGGGGCTTGCGGCCCGGCTGGCCGAGTACCAGGCCCAGATTTCCCGCGTTCGTCTTGCCAAGGACAGCGTTGCCGCCACAGTGCTGACCGCCCCGGAGAACGGTACGGTGTTTTTGGTGGCTGTCCGGCCGGGCCAAACCGTGAACGCGGGCGACTCTCCCGTTGCCATCGTGCCGGAGGAAAACAGCGAGCTATGGGTCTTCGCCGCCTTTGCCAAGGCCGACAAGGACCGGCTGGCGGCGGGCACGGCGTGCGAGGTCGCGCTGGAGGGAACCGACGCGCTGGCGAAGGGGAGGCTGGGCTACTTGCTGCCGGGGCAGGAGACGGAAAAAACTGTTGCCGTGCGCGTCATACTGGATCAAGATACCCTTCCGGCGGCGTTTTCGCCGGGCAAGGCGGCGTCCGTGTCCGTGCCGGTCGGCGGGTTCAATCTTCCGGAGGCCGTTCGGAATATGTTCGGGAAGCCAACACGTAACTGACAGGGGTGGACCCTGTCGTTTCCTGGCGGGGTTCACATGCAGATAGCCGTTCTCGGCGGCGGCAGTTGGGGTACGGCCCTGGCGCACACCGCCGCTCTCAAGGGGCATTCCGTGACCGTTCTGGTTCGCGGCGATGCCGTCGCGCGCGAAATCCGCGTCAACCACACCAACGAGAAATACCTGCCCGGCTGCCCCGTGCATCCCGCCGTCAACGCGACCGCGGACGCCGGGGAAGCGTTACGCGGCGCGGCTCTCGTCGTGCTCGCCGTCCCGTGCCAGCACCTGCGCGCGTTCCTTCGCGGGATCGCGGCCTTCATCCCCGGCGACGCGGCGATCATCTGCGCGAGCAAGGGAATGGAGCTTAAGACCCACGCGCTCATGTCCCGGGTCGTCGCGGAGGAAATGCCCGCGTTTTCCGCTAGGTACGCCATCCTTTCCGGGCCCTCCTTCGCGCGGGAAGTTATGCATTCCTTACCCACCGCCGTGGTTCTCGGGTGCGGGGACCAGGCCCTGGCCGGGCGATTGCGCCAGGAGCTTTCCTCGCCCGTGTTCCGTGTCTATTCCAGCCGGGACGTCGTGGGGGTGGAATGCGGCGGCGCGTTGAAAAACGTCGTGGCGCTGGCGGCGGGCATCGCCGACGGGTTGGGCTTCGGGCATAATTCCCGCGCGGCGCTCATCACGCGAGGGCTCGCTGAAATGAGCCGCCTCGGCGTTGCGCTGGGCGGGGAAGCCTCGACGTTCATGGGGCTGTCCGGCATGGGGGACCTGGTTTTGACCGCCACCGGGGACCTCTCCCGCAACCGGCAGGTCGGGTTGCGCCTCGGCAAGGGTGAGAGCCTGGCGGACATCATCGCTTCCATGCACCATGTGGCCGAAGGCGTCCCCACTACAGAAGCCGCGTACGATTTGGCGCGGGAGCGGGGCATCGACCTGCCGATAACCGGCGCCATGCGGTCCATCTTCAACGGGCTGACAGACCCGGAGAGCGCGGTGCGCGACCTTATGGGCCGCGCCTTGCCGGAAGAGTGACGCACCGGGAAGGGAGCGGGACATCCCGCAATTTTCCTCGTACCTTCCATCCCTCGGGATATCACCGGACCGGGATGTTTTTGTAATGTGCCCCCGGCCTTTTTTAGCGTAAGAGGGGATACGCGAGTACCATGATGGCAAAAAAGAAAAATGCGTCAAAGGGCGATTCGGCCGGATCCTTCCGGGATGAAGCGCTGTCCGCCTCCCTGTTGGAAAATGTTATGCGCGAGGTCCGCAAGCCTTTGCGCCTTGACGACTTTCTCCGCATCCTGGCGCTGCCCAGGCGGTGGAAAAAGGATCTTGATCTCTACCTGCACGACCTTACCGAGTCGGGCCGCGCCATCCGCCTCGGAGGCGGGGCATACGCCCTGGCTGCATCCCTGAAAAAAGCGACGGGCGTTCTCGCCATGCAGCGGTCCGGCGTCGGGTTCGTGAAACGTGATCCTCCCGGCCAGGGAGACGTTTTCATCGCGCCCCCGCATGTGGGGTCCGCCTGGCATGGCGACCGGGTTGCGGTCGCGATTTTCCCGGGCCGTCATGGCAAGAATCCGGACGGCCGCGTGACGGAAGTGCTCGAACGCGCGGTAAAGGAACTGCCCGCCCGCGTTGTGCGAAACCTCAAGAACGGCAAGAGCCTTTGCGAGCCCATGGATGCCCGCATCCCGGTCATGTTCCTGGTGGACGTTTCCTCCCTCGTCCGGGTTCCGTCCCGCGATTCCCTCCTCCAAATCAGGCCGGAAGAGGCGGAAGGGCCGGAACTCTGGACGGCGAAAGCCCTGGCTTTGCTTGGGGACGAGTACGATACGGCCGTTCAGGAGGAACTGGTCAAGGCGAACCATGCCATACCCCGCGCGTTTCCTCCCGCGGCCCTCAAGGAAGCCGCGGCCTTTCCGCCGGATCCGGCTGCCGGGAGTTTTGACGGCAGGCGCGATCTGTCGCGTCTGCCCTTTGTGACCATTGACGGCGCTTCGGCCAAGGATTTTGACGACGCCGTCTACGTGGAAAAGAAACGGGGCGGCTACACGCTGTACGTGGCCATCGCGGACGTGGCCCATTATGTCAGGCCCAAGAGCGCGCTAGATGACGAAGCCTTCCTGCGCGGCAATTCCTACTACTTTCCCCGTTCCGTGGAGCCGATGCTCCCCGAGGCTCTCTCCAACGGGCTGTGCAGCCTGAATCCCCACGTTCCCCGGCTGGTGATGGTCGCGGAGATGTTTTTTTCCGCCAGGGGGGTGCCATCACAGGAACAATTCTATCCCGCCGTCATCACGAGCAGCGCCCGGCTGACGTATGACCAGGTGTACGAGGGCCTGATTCTGCGGCGGGAAGAAGCCAGGCGACATTTTGCGGCCAATGTGCCCATGCTGGAGCAGGCCCTGGCTTTGGCGCACATCCTCGCCGACGCCAGGAAGGCGCGCGGCAGCCTTGATTTCGACCTGCCCGAGCCGGAGGGCGTGTTTGACGACGCGGGCCGCCTGCTCCGGCTGGTGCCCCGCGTAACCCATTTCGCGCACAAACTGATCGAGGAATTCATGGTGGCGGCCAACGAGGCCGTGGCCCGGTTCCTGACCGCCAAAGAGGAGCCGTTGCTGTACCGGGTCCATCCCGCGCCGGACCCTGAAAAGCTGCGCAACCTTTTCACCGTTCTGGCGGCTACCGGGCTGTTGCCGCCTTCCATGGCGGCAGGCGCGGCGCGAGGTGCGGCGGCGCCGACCCCCGGCCAGCTTCAAGCCATCCTGGACGGCGCCAGGGGGACGCCCCACGAATACCTTGTCAGCCGGGTAGCCCTGCGCGCCATGATGCAGGCGGGATATTCCCCGGAACTTGGCGGCCATTTCGGCCTGGCGTCGGAGTGTTACTGCCATTTCACCTCCCCCATCAGGCGGTATGCGGACCTCGTCGTGCACCGCTCGCTCAAGGCCGCGCTGAACAGCCCGGACAAGTCGCGGCTGCCGGGGCGCAAGAGTATGCAAGCCGTCGCGGACCATATCAACGCGACCGAACGGACGGCCATGGAAGCCGAACGCGAAATTTACCGCCGCCTGGGCGTCCTGTACATGAACGAGCATGTGGGCGATACGTTTTCCGGGGTTGTCTCGGGGTTGACGGAATTCGGGATATTCGTGGAAACGGGCGAGACAATGACCGAAGGCATGGTCCGGCTGGCGTCGATGGACGACGATTTTTACGTCTACCATCCCGAACGCCAGGAATTGCGCGGGGAGCGGACCGGCCGTTCCTACCGTCTCGGCCAGGAAGTTTCCGTCACCGTCACGGACGTGAGCATGGCCCGGCTGGAAATCAACCTCGCCTTCGCGCGCAATGAAACGGACGAACGTACGAAGAGGCCCGCCAAAACGCGGCGGTCCGTGACGAACGGGAAACGGCAAAAGCGTGCGGGAAAAGAGGCAAAAGGCGGCCGGCGGTAGTCTTGCGTAACGCGCGCGGAACGGGTACACCCTGTTGCCGTGGCGGCGCGGTTTTTATTCCGTTCAATTCAGGTTGTCATGGAAAAGCAGAACCTTAAAAAACAACTTACCGTCAGGCAACTGGGCCCCGAGGACACCGATCAGTTCAACCGTTTGCTCCGGTACGTCTTTCAGGTCACGAACGAGGAACTCCTGCGAAGCGGGTACGAAGACGGCGAACTGGTCCGCTCGAAGCAGCCTCTCCTGGAAAGGGCGGACACCTTCGGCTGGTTCAAGGGGGACGAT
>JAJBSY010000120.1:0-4116 GCA_020861205.1 Deltaproteobacteria bacterium
CCGGCAGCCCTTCCATGAACAGGAAGACCATGATCAGGGCCAGGAACAGCAGGGAGCACCCGGCTATGCCCGCCAGGGCCTGGCGGATGAGCGCTTCCCTGCGGGCATAGCTCAGGACTGACATGGCGGCTCCTACTTCTTTTCCAGCGGAATGAAGCCGACTTCGGCAACGGCCTTCTGGCCCTTCTGGGGATCAACCAGGAAATCGACCAGTTTTTTCGCCGCGCCGGCGGGCTGCCCGTTGGTGAAGATGTACAGTTCGCGGGCTATGGGCCACTCGTTGGCAAGGGCCGAGGCGGGGGTCGCTTCCACACCGTTGACGTTCACTTTCTTCAGCTGGCTGTTGAGGTAGCCGAAGCCGATATAGCCGATGGCCTTTTTGTTCTTGGCAACGGCCTGGGCCACGGCGCCGTTGGAAGCCTGGAGCAGGGCCGAGGGAGCGACCTTTTCCTTCTTCATGATCATTTCGATCCAGGTTTCATAGGTTCCCGAAGACGTGTCGCGGGAGACCACCACGATGGTGTCGTCATTGCCGCCGACGTCTTTCCAGTTCGTGATCTTCCCGGCGTAAATGTCGCGCAGTTGTTCGGCGGTGAGGTCCTTGACCGGGTTTTCGGGATGCACGATGGGCACGAGCGCGTCAACGGCCACCGCCGTTCTTACGGGGTTGACGCCCTTGGCCTTGCCCTGTTCCACTTCGGTGGGCTTGATGTCGCGCGAGGACATGGCGATATCGCAAAGGCCCTCGTTCAGCGCCTTGATGCCGTTACCGGAACCGCCGCCGGAAATTGCGAGGCTGATGTCGGGGTTGGCGGCCATGAAGGCTTCGCCCGCCTTCTGCATGACCGGCAGCACGGTGGTGGAGCCGCTGATGATTACTTCCTGTTGCGCGGCCATGGCCGGGGCGGCCGAGAGCATACCCGCCAGAACCATTGAAAGGGCGATAACAATGCGTTTCATAACCCGAATACTCCTTGAAAGACAGTGTGGATCGCGGTCACGCCGTTCACAACGGCGCCGCGGTGAGCAGAATATCGTCTTCCTGTGTTACGCGAATGTTACGAAAATATGGTTTCCTGATGACGATTTTTGTCACACAATCGTCACGTAACCTCCGTTATTTCGCCGCACGGGATGCGCATTATCATTCCCGCATGTGGCCGGAAAAATTATTACCGCTCAAAGAGTAAACGTATGTCTGAAGCGACCGTTCTGATAGTGGAAGATGAAAAAGACATCCGCGAACTCCTCGCCTTCAGCCTTGAACGGGAGGAGTTCACCGTCGTCCAGGCGGATAACGGTGTTACGGCTCTGGGTCTGGCGAAGCTGAAACGTCCCGACATCATTCTGCTGGACTTGATGCTTCCCGGCATGGACGGGTTAAGCGTCTGCAGGCAGTTGCAGAAAGAGCCGGAAACCGCCGACATTCCCATCATCATGCTGACCGCCAAGGGCGAGGAAGTGGACCGGATCGTGGGGTTGGAACTGGGAGCCGCCGATTACATCGTCAAACCGTTCAGCCTGCGGGAAGTGTCGTTGCGCATCCGGGCCGTGTTAAAACGCGGCGGCGCTCCCGCCAAACCGGCCGTTTTGCGCTGCGGCCCCATATCCTGCGACGTTTCCAGCCATACCGTCCTGGTGGATGAAACCCCGGTGGACCTTACGGTGACCGAATTCCGCCTCCTGGAGGATTTGTTGCGGAACCAGGGCAAGGTCAGGAACAGGGAACAGATTTTGACGACGGTATGGGGGCACAGTTTCGAAGGGTATTCCCGGACGGTGGATACCCATGTGCGCAGACTGCGCGCCAAGCTCGGCGCGGGGGCGGAGAGGATAGAAACCATCCGCGGCATAGGATACCGAGCAAAAGGATAACGCCATGATCACAACCCGGGGCACGTTGCAGGCAAGGCTGTTTTGGGCCTTTACCCTCGTAACCGTCATCGCGGCCGCGTTTCCGGCCATTTTTTCGCGCAACACGCTGTATAAAGACCGGTTCGAGCTCGCCCAGCAGCAGGCGCTGACCCAGGCTTCCGTCATAAAAAGCTTGCTGGATGCCGGTTCGGATGAAACCGTGATACAAGCCCTGCTCACGTCGATACGCGATGCGGGCGCCCGCATGACCCTTACCGACAAGGACGGGAAAGTCCTTCGCGATTCCCATGTCGGCGGCGAGGCCCTTCTCCGGATGGACAACCACGGCGACCGGCCGGAAATCGAGGCCGCCCACCGGGAAGGCCGGGGGATCTCGCTGCGGCACAGCAACACGCTCGGCATCGACGCCATGTATGCCGCCGTAACCTTGGCGAACGGCGACGTCCTCCGCCTCGCCGTGCCGCAGGCGAGCGTACGCAGCGGCCTGGAGCGGGAATTCTCCATGCTCGGCCTGGCCGTCGCCTGCGTCGCCGCAATCTGTCTTCTGCTCTCGATTTTCATAACCCGACGGTTCCGGAACGGCATCGACTCCATGGCCGAAGTGGTGGCTGTTATCGCCAAAAACAAAGGCGGCAAAAGGCTCCTCGCGGTCCCGGGCAGGGAATTTCTGCCGCTGGCCTACGCCGTCAACAGGATGGCCGAAAACATCGAAGAGTACGTAAGGACGACCACGGACCAGCACACCCAGCTGGAAGTCATTCTCGACAGCGTGCACGAGGGAATCCTCGTTCTCGGGCCGACCGGCAACATCCGGCGCTACAACCGGGCGGTTCAAACCCTGTTTCCGGACATCGGGGAAGCCCTCGGCAAGCAGCTTATCGAGGGCATACCCGTCCCCGCGCTCCAGCGCCGGGTCGAGGATATCCTGAACGCCGACCTGCCGGACGACTACGAACACGAGGACGACGCCGTCCATTTTGAACTGGGAGGCCGTTTTCTCGTCGCGCACATTTCGCAGCCCGTTGCCAAAAACCAGTCGCTCGGCGCGGTTATCGTCATATACGACGCCACCCACATCATGCGGCTCGAACGGGTCCGCAGGGATTTCGTCGCCAACGTCTCCCATGAGCTGCGCACCCCGCTGACAGCCATAACGGGATATGCCGAAGCGCTGGTAGGGCTTGAAGAGCTGGACCCGGCCCACAGGAACTTCGCGAATATCATCCACAAGCACGCCCAGGCGCTGGGCCGGGTCATCAGCGACCTGCTCGCCCTCGCGCGCATCGAGGACACCAAGGAGAAAATACAGCTCGCGCCCATATCGCCCGCGCAACCCTTGCATGAAGCCCTGCGCCTGTGCGCCGAACAGGTTGAGACAAAGGGGCTGCGGACCGTCATCGAGATGGACGAGGATGTTCTCGTGATGGGCAACGCCTCGCTTCTCACCCAGGTGTTCCGCAACCTTTTTGAAAACGCGTGCCGGTATTCCCCGGAGGGCGGAGAGATCGTCGTTTCCGGAACCTCCAGCGGCAAAGAGATGCTGTTCTCCATGAAGGACCAGGGGCCGGGCATTCCCAAGGAAGAACTCACCCGGATTTTCGAACGCCTCTACCAGGTCAAAAAGCAACGGAACAGCGGCGCTTCCGGCATAGGGCTGGCGATAAGCAAGCACATCATCGAACGCCACGGCGGGAAAATTTGGGCGGAAAGCCCCTACCGGGGCTTTGCCACCGCCATGCTCTTCACGCTCCCGCTGGCGGGAAAACGCTGAACCCATATAAAAACCAAGGTATTGTATGACGGCACCCGACATGACCCTCACCAACGCGAAACTCCGCGCGAAAAACGTCGATTTCTTTTACGGGCGAAACCAGGCGCTGCACGGCATCAGCCTGGATTTTCCCGAAAACAGGGTTACCGCGCTCATCGGCCCTTCCGGCTGCGGCAAAAGCACCTTTCTTCGCTGCCTTAACAGGATGAACGACCTCATCCCCGGGGCCAGGGCCGAAGGGGAAATCTTTCTGGACGAGGAAAACATCAATACCCCTCAAACGGACGTTGTCTCCCTCCGCCGCAAGGTGGGCATGGTCTTCCAAAAACCCAACCCGTTTCCGAAAACCATTTTTGAAAACGTGGCGTACGGGCTTCGCGTCAACGGCGAAAGCAAGAGTTCGGTCATCGCCGACAAGGTCGAGCAGGCGTTGCGGCGGGCCGCCATATTCGACGAGATAAAGGATCGCC
>JAJBSY010000120.1:4126-7413 GCA_020861205.1 Deltaproteobacteria bacterium
GCCCTGGGTCTCTCCGGGGGCCAGCAACAGCGGCTGTGCATCGCGCGGGCGCTCGCCGTCGAGCCGGACGTGCTCCTCATGGACGAACCGGCAAGCGCCCTCGACCCCATCGCGACGCAGAAAATCGAGGAAAGCGTGCGCGAACTCAAGAGCCAGCTCACCATCATCATCGTCACGCACAATATGCAGCAGGCCGCCCGCATCTCTGATAGGACCGCTTTTTTTTACATGGGAAAACTCATCGAGGAGGACGTCACGGATACGATGTTCACCAGGCCCTCGCTGAAACAAACGGAAGATTACATCACGGGGAGATTCGGCTGATGCGAGAAAAAGAAACCCAACTGCAACAGATGCTGACCCAGTTGCGGACCAAACTCCTGATGATGGGCGCGGCCGTGGGCATCGCCCTGGACGAGGCCTGCCGGGCGCTGGAAGAAGGAAACGCCGTGCGCGCGGCGGAAGTCGTTGACGGCGACGCCGCCATCAACGCCATGGAAAACGAGATCGACGAGCTCGCCCTCTCCCTCCTCGTGCGCAACCAGCCCGTCGCCCACGACCTGCGTTTCGTGGTCGGCGCGCTACGCATGGTCATCGATTTCGAGCGGATAGGCGACGAGGCCGCGAGTATCGCCGAGCGGACCGTGACCATGGAGGAAGCCCTGCCCGGCGTGGTCATAGAAGCCGTGGGGACGCTCATGCGCTCGGCCATGGCCATGTACATACAGGCCATGGACGCCTTCCGCAAAGGAGATAGGGACGGATCCCTGAAACTCTGCCAGGTGGATGACGAAATTTCCCTCCAGGAAATGACGGCCCTGCGCCGCGTGATGGAATATTTTTGCGGCGAACCGGACGGGCGGCGCACGAACGTGAGCTACGAGGGAATGAACGGCATCCTCATCTGCCGGTCCCTTAACCGCATCTGCCGCCGCTGCGCCAATATCGCGGAACACACCTACTTTATCGTGGAAGGCGTCAATATCAAGCACCAGGCTCCTCCGGACATACCGGGAACAAAATAATGCCAGATGCAGGCACCCGACCGACAGAACCGCCGAAAAGAATTCCCCGCCGGATTGCGCGCGCCCGCGCCCGGCCGCCAGGCCATTCACGCCCGTCCTGTCGCGGCCGCATAGGGCACACGGGAAGGCTTGCCTTCGCGGAAACTGCCCGGCACACGGCCAAACAAGCCTTGCGGTTTTTTTCCGCAAAGGCCTTCGCCTCCGTATCCGGCTAATGACCGGCTTTTCCTCCTGAACGCCTGAAACGGTCTGGACTTCCGCCGCATAGCCGCTTATTCCGTTTTTACGGCGGTTGACTTCCATGACCGACCACCCCATGAGAACGTCAGTGAATCCCGCTCACGCGGTACCTCGGAGGAAAAAAGCATGGCGTACGCACACGACGAAATCGAAACACTGGCGCTTATCGGCCTCGGGGCGCTCGGTTGCGCGTATCTCGGCAAGATCGCGGAAACAGTTCCCATGTCCGCCATCCAGGTCGTCGCGGAGGGGAAGAGGGCCGAACGGTACAGGCGCGACGGAGTCATCCTGAACGGGAAACGGCTGGACTTTCCGATCGCCGGACCCGAAAACCTCCGGCCCGCGGACCTGCTTATCGTCACCGTGAAATTCAACCAACTCGCCGAGGCGATCGAGCTTGCCAGAGGCGCCGTGGGGCCGGACACGATCGTGATATCGCTGCTGAACGGCATCACGAGCGAGGAGGCGATCGCGGCGGCATACGGCCGGGACAAGCTATTGTACAGCCTCTCGCTCGGCATCGACGCGACGCGGACCGGGGACGAAACGTCCGTAACCGTGTATGGCGTCATTCCCTTCGGCGAGGCCCGGAACATACCCGGGAAGCCGAGCGCGCGGGTTTTACGCTTGAAGCGGTTCTTCGACCGGGTCGGCCTGCGCTGCGACATACCCGAGGACATGCTGCTCGCCCTGTGGAAAAAGTTCATGCTGAACGTCGGCGTCAACCAGACTTCCGCCGTTGTGGGCACCGGGTACGGCGCATTGCAGCATGAAGGCGCCGCCATGGATATCGCGATATCCGCGATGAAAGAGGTCGTGGCCGTCGCGAAGCTGGAAGGCGTCGCGCTGGAGGAGCGCGATATCGACCAGGCCATGGCGATCATGCGCACGCTTTCCCCAGAGGGAAAGTGCTCGATGTTCCAGGATATCGAAGCCCACAGACGAACGGAGGTCGCCATTTTCGGGGGCACGGTCCTGGATTTGGCGGCGAAGCACGGTATACCCGCGCCGGTGAACGAAATGCTCGTCCGGGTGATCAAGGCGAAAGAGGAATCCTTCTGAGAGGCCGCCCTTCCGGACAAAGGCCCAACGAACGCCCTATTGAGGCCGCCCGGCGGCACGGCCGCTGCTTGTTGCCGGGAAAAGGCTTCCCGGCCAGCGCCGCGGCCCGCCAGTCCGCTTGAATCCGTCACTCCGTCTCCGCCCGCCAGGACGCTGCGGGCGCCTCTCTTCCGGCTACGCAAGCCCGCGCCCTTGCCGATGCGCAGGCATTACCGGTTCCGGCTTGCAGATCCAAGCTTGGAACACGTTCGAAGCCTTCCGGACGGCGGTATTTTCGCAACGGAACGAGAAATTGCGTCGGCCGGGACGAACCGTGTCGCCCTTTCACAAAAATACACGGGCGGTCAGCCTCCCGGCCTGAAGCGCTCACCCGGTATTAATTCCCTCCCAAGCAAAACAGAAAAACAACACGCCGGTTTTGCGCAACACCGTGCCTACCCGGGGGTCGTAGGTAAGTGTTATTATTGAAAAACATAACTATCTTAATTAACAGTATATAGTAAAAATGTGTTCCGATATACGATTTCGTCTTGCATATTTTCACAGATTAATATAACAAATTTTTACACAAAGGATATCGTTTTCCAAAAAGACTTTCCATCCTCGCAGAAACCCGCATGTACCGCAATCGGCGGCACGGATCACCGGCCGCTCCACATAGCCTCGCCAACCTTTCCCGGAAGGGCGCGGATCTATAACCGGCGCACGGCGCCATGGAGACTTGACCATGCTGCATTGTAAGAAACTCGTTTTCCTTCTTGTAACCATTCTGGCTTTGCCCGCCGCCGTTCACGCGGCCGACGCGGCGTACCCCAAGCTGAATCTCAAAATGTCCACCACCGTTGGCGAACAATCCACCGCCGCCGTCATGGCGAAAGAGTTCGCCAAGGTCGTCGGCGAGGCTTCCAAGGGCAACATCCGCATCCGCGTGTACCCCAGCGACCCGCTTTCCGGCGGCAA
>JAJBSY010000120.1:7423-7728 GCA_020861205.1 Deltaproteobacteria bacterium
ACGTCATGGCCGTTCTGGACCAAAGCCTTCTGGCCCTCAGCATTCCCTGGATTTTCACCAACTACCAGGAAGCCGAGGACAGCCTGCTGGGAGCCGGCGGCGACTACATAAAGAAAACGTTGCGCGCTCAAGGCATCGAGGCCGTCGGGTTTATCCATAACGGGTTCCGCCAGCTTACCAACAGCAAACGGGAAGTCCGCACGCCCGACGACCTGAAGGCCATGAAGCTGCGCGTTCCGGGCGGCGACGTGTTCGTCAAGTTCTTCCGCGCTTTCGGCGCCGACCCCGTGGCCATGAGCTTCAGC
>JAJBSY010000051.1 GCA_020861205.1 Deltaproteobacteria bacterium
GCGCTGACCACCACCTTTACCGCTTCCCAGGGCCTCCTCCTGAAAGTCCCCAACATGTATAAAATCGCGGGTGAGCTCCTTCCCGGCGTGTTCCACGTCTCGGCCCGCTCCCTCGCCTCCAACAGCCTCAGCATTTTCGGCGACCATCAGGACGTCATGTCCACCCGGCAGACGGGCTTCGCGCTGCTGGCTTCCAGCAGCGTGCAGGACTGCATGTACCTCGGCGCGGTGGCGCATCTCGCGGCCATCAAGGGCCGCCTTCCCTTCCTGCATTTCTTTGACGGGTTCCGCACCTCGCACGAGACGCAGAAAATCGGCGTGCTGGAATACGAAGAACTTGCAAAACTGCTTGACTGGGAAGCCGTAAACGATTTTCGCCGGCGGGCGCTCAACCCGGACCACCCGACCTTGAGCGGCATGACCCAGAACCCCGACGTGTTTTTCCAGCTGCGCGAGGCGGTAAACCCGTTCCATGCCGCCCTGCCCGGCATCGTCCGCGACGCCATGCGGCGGATCAACGAACTGACCGGTTCCGGCTACGACTTCTTTGAATATTACGGCGCGCCGGACGCGGAACGGGTCATCGTGGCCATGGGTTCCTCCTGTTGCGCCATCGAGGAGGTCGTGGACGCCCTCAGGGCACAGGGCGAAAAGGTCGGCCTCATCAACGTGCGCCTGTACCGCCCCTTTGTCGAACAGGCCTTCCGCGACGCCCTGCCCAAGACGGTCAAGCGCGTGGCCGTGCTCGACCGCACCAAGGAACCCGGCGGCGTGGAGCCCCTTTGCCTGGACGTGCGCAACGCCCTGTACGGGCAGCCGGACGCGCCCATGGTCATAGCGGGCCGGTACGGCCTCGCTTCCAAGGATTTCACCCCCTCCCAGGCGCAGGCCGTGTTCCTGAACCTGGCGACGGATTCACCCAAGGAATCGTTCACCGTCGGCATCGTGGACGACGTAACCCTCACCTCCCTCCCCGAGCCCAAGGAACCGGTCAAGATAGACCGGACCGGGCAGACGGCGTGTAAATTCTGGGGCTTCGGGTCCGACGGCACTGTCGGGGCCAACAAGAGCGCCATCAAGATCATCGGGGATCACACCGACATGTACGCCCAGGCCTACTTCGCCTATGACTCCAAGAAGTCCGGCGGGGTTACCATTTCACACCTGCGGTTCGGCGACAAACCCATCCGGTCAACCTACTACGTGAACGAGGCGGATTTCATCGCCTGCCACAACCAGGCCTACGTGCATCTCTACGACGTTCTAAGCGGCCTTGAGAAGGGCGGCACGTTCCTGCTCAACTGCATGTGGTCGGATGAGGAACTGGAGTATCACCTGCCCGGGTCCATGAAGCGTTTCATAGCGAACAACGGCATCAAGTTTTACACCATCAACGCCATCGCCATCGCCAACGAACTGGGAATCAGCGGGCGCATCAACATGATCATGCAGGCCGCCTTCTTCAAGCTTGCCAACATCATCCCGGTGGAAGACGCGGTCAGGCACTTGAAAAAAGCCGTGGAGGATTCCTACGGCAAACAGGGAAAATCCGTTGTCGAAAAGAACTTCGCGGCCATCGACAAGGGAATCTCCGCCTTGCACGCGGTGAAGGTTCCCGAAGCCTGGAAAACCGCTCCGGACGCGCCGGAACAAAAGCCCGCCGACCGGCCGGCATTCTACAACGACGTGGTTGTGCCCATGTTGCGGCAGGAAGGGGACAGGCTTCCGGTCAGCGCGTTCAAGGGATATGAAGACGGCCGCTGGCCCGTGGGCATCACGGGGTATGAGAAGCGCGGCGTGGCTGTGCAGACGGCCTGCTGGGACGCGGCCAACTGCATCCAGTGCAACCAGTGTTCGTTCGTCTGTCCGCACGCGGTCATCCGGCCGCTTCTCGCAACGGAAGAAGAACTCAAGGGCGCGCCCGAAGGGTTCCAATCCCTTCCGGCCACGGGCTACAAGGGATATGCCTACCACCTGGCCATCTCCTCCCTGGACTGCACGGGTTGCGGCCTTTGCCACCAGGCCTGCCCGGCCAAGACCAAGGCCGTCAACCTGAAACTTCTCGAGGAGCAGCGTCCCCAGTGCGAGGATCTCTGGAACTTCGCGACCGCGCATATCAGCTACAAACCGGTGGACGGCAAGCCGAGCGTCAAGACCAGCCAGTTCCTGCAACCCCTGAACGAGTTCTCCGGCGCCTGCGCGGGCTGTGGGGAAACCCCCTACGCCAAGCTCATCACCCAGCTTTTCGGGGACAGGATGATGCTCTCCAACGCCGCGGGCTGCTCGACGGTGTGGGCGGCGGGCGCCCCGTCCGTTTCCTATACCAAGAACGCGGCCGGGCAGGGCCCCGCTTGGGGTTTCTCCCTGTTTGAAGACTGCGCGGAATATGGTTTCGGCATGTCGCTGGGCGTGGAACAGGTCAGGACCCTGATAGCGGACCGTATCGTCCAGGCCCTTGCCAAGGGGCAGCCGGAACCCTTGCGCGCGGCCATGCGGGACTGGCTGGACAACCGCAAGAAAGGGGACGGCACCCGCATCCGCGCCGCCGCTCTGGAAGAAGCCCTCGCGGCGCACAAAGGAACGGATCCGCTGCTGAACGAAATCTACCGGCAGCGCGACTACTTCGTGAAACGCTCGCACTGGATCTTCGGCGGCGACGGCTGGGCCTACGACATCGGCTACGGCGGCCTCGATCACGTGCTGGCCTACGGCGACGACGTGAATGCCTTCGTGTTCGACACGGAAGTGTATTCCAACACCGGCGGCCAGTCTTCCAAGGCCACGCCGGCCGGGGCCATAGCCCAGTTCGCGGCGGGCGGCAAGCCCACGCCCAAGAAGGATCTCGGGCTGATGGCCATCACCTACGGCACGGTCTACGTGGCCCAGGTCGCGCTCGGCGCGGACAAGGTCCAGACCCTCAAGGCCATCATGGAAGCCGAAGCGTATCCGGGCCCGTCCCTGATTATCGCCTACGCGCCCTGCATCAATCATGGTATCAAGGGCGGCATGGCTCAGGGCCTCGCCCAGGCCAAGGAGGCCGTGGACGCGGGGTACTGGTCCCTTTACCGCTACAACCCCCTGCTCAAGGCCGAAGGGAAGAACCCGTTCACGCTGGATTCAAAGAAGCCGACAGCCGACTTCCGCGACCATCTCTTGAAGGAAGTCCGCTACTCGGCCCTCCTGACCCAGTTCCCGGACAAGGCCGAGGCGCTGTTGCAATACGCGGAACGGTCCGCGCGCGAGCGCCAGGAAATGTACGAACGCCTTGCCGGGGCCTGATCGCCCGGCAGGCAAACATGGCAGATATGGCAGGTTCATTATCGCTTGATAACCGATCACATCAAGGAGAAAGGTATGAAATCGAAACGTCTCGTGTCCTTCGCGATCGCCGTCGGCCTTATAGCCGCCCTGGCTTCCGCCGCCCCGGCCGCCGTCACCATCAAATTGGCGCATTCCTCCCCGGCGGCCAATGACAGGCTTGAGGCAGGCTGTCTCATCTTCAAGAAAATCGTGGAAGAAAAGACCAACGGCGCCATCAAGGTGGATACGTTCCCGGCCAGCCAGCTCGGCGCGGAACGGGAACAGCTCGAAGGCGTGCAGATGGGCACCATCGAAATGGCCGGGTTGAGCGGCGGCCCCTTCCCCGCGATATTCCCGGACATCATGGTCTTCGACATCCCCTTCGTCTTTGCCAGCGAAGAGGTGGCCTATGAGATTATGGACGGTCCCATCGGCAAGGCCCTGCAGGAAAAACTGCTCGAAAAAACGGGCATCCGCCTCCTCGCCTGGGGTGAAAACGGTTTCCGCAACTTCACCTCCAACAAGCTCATCCGCGTGCCGGACGACATGAAAGGGATGAAGGTGCGGGTCATGGAAAACCCCGCCTATATGCAAATGATCCGCGAACTCGGCGCCATTCCCACGCCTCTGCCGTTCTCCGAAATATACACCGCCCTTTCCCAGGGCGTCGCCGACGCGCAGGAAAACGCGTCTTCCCTTACGGAATCCGCCAGGTTCTACGAGGTTCAGAAGCACATGGTCATCGACCGCCACACGTTCGGCCCCTACCTGTACATCATGAATAACGATTTCTACAACAGCCTCACCCCCGAGCAGCAAAAGATCGTGGATGAAGCCGCCCAAATCATGGTCAAGGAAGAGCGCCGCATGAACCGCGAACAGACGGAAGCGGGTGTTGAGCGCATGATCAAGGCCGGGCTCCAGGTCAACACCCTGACCCCGGAAGAGTTCAAGCTGTTCCGGGAAAAAGTGCAGCCCGCCGTCGTGAACATCGTCAAGAAACAGGTCGATCCCAAAACCGTGGACGACTTCCTGAATGCCGTGAGGGAAGCGGAAGCCAGGCGTTAATGGTATTGCCGCCTGTCCCGGCGAAGCGGAAACGCCTCGCCGGGACAGAGCTGTTTTTAGGCCGGACGTTCCGGCTCAACGGCGAAATGGGGAGAATCTATGCGCTGCATCCTGGAAAAAATCAACAGAGCGCTCATTCAATCGGAAACGGCGATCTGCGCCTTTCTGATGGCGGGCGTCGCGCTGGCGACCCTCTGGGGAGTTTTCGAACGTTTCGTTCTGCGGATCGGGCTCGGAATATCGGATGAGCTTGCCCGGTATATCAACGTGTACTGTATTTTCTTCGGCGCCTGCCTGGGCGTCGTCAAAAGCTCCCACGTGGGCGTGGACGTGTTCGTCCGCATCCTGCCCGCCCGGATGCATAAAATCATGGGAATCATAAGTTACGCCATTTGCGCTGTTTTCTGCGCCATCATCTCCTGCACCGGCTTCAGTTACTTCATGCGCCTGTATCTTTCCAATCAGCTGACGCCGTCGTTGCAGATTCCCATTTGTTTCGTCTTCCTGGCCGTTCCGGTCGGTTGCCTGCTCATGGGCATTCATTTCGTCCTGCGGATCGCCCTGGACGATATAGACACCCCGGCTTCCATAGCCGCGGCGGCGACTCCCGAGGAGGTGCGTTATGATGACTGAAGTGCTGCTCGTCTGCCTTATCGCGCTCATCGCCATGAACGTGCCCATCGCCTTCAGCATCGGGCTTTCCGCCTTCATCGCCATATTCACCTTCGGCAAGGTGCCCCTTTTTCTCATCAGCCAGCGCATGTTTACCGGCGTGGACTCCTTCACCCTCCTGGCTATTCCCCTGTTCATGCTGGCGGGCAGCCTGATGGACAAGGGCGGCATTTCACGGCGCCTGATCAACCTGGCCGCCGCCTTCGTGGGGCACGTGCACGGCGGGCTCGGCATCATCGCCGTCATCGCCTGCATGTTCTTCGCGGCCATATCCGGCTCCGCTCCCGCCACGGTGGTGGCCATCGGCTCCATCATGATTCCGGCCATGATCAGCGCGGGATACGACAAGGCCTTTTCCGTGGCGCTTCTGGCCGCGGCCGGCACCATCGGGGTCGTCATTCCCCCCAGCATTCCCTTCGTCACCTACGGCATTTCCACCGGCGTCTCCATCGGCAAACTGTTCGCAGCCGGACTTTTGCCGGGCATTCTCATGGGGCTGTGCCTTATCGCCGTGTGTTACGTGGTCAGCGTGCGCAACGGCTACATCGATACCTCCATCCGCACGGTCTCCCGCTTGCAGGCCCTCCGCGAGGCGATCTGGTGCCTCTTCATGCCGATAATCATACTCGGCGGCATCTACGGCGGCCTCTTCACGCCCACGGAATCGGCCGGGGTAGCCTGTTTCTACGCCCTGCTCATCGGCATCTTCGTCTACAAGGAGCTGACCTTCAAACTGATCTACGAATGTTTGCATACGGCGGCCGTACCCTCGGCCATGGTGCTGCTGATCATCGGCTGCGCCACCGCCATGGGCTGGATCACCACCGCGGAACGCGTGCCGCACGCGGTCGCGGCATCCATGGCGCAGTTCACGGACTCGCGGCTGGCCATCCTGCTTCTGCTCAACGTGGCGCTTCTCTTCGTCGGTTGCCTCATGGAACTGAACGCGGCCATCATCCTGCTCGGGCCCATCATTCTGCCCATGCTGCTCCAATATAACATCGACCCCATCCACTTCGGCGTGGTCATGGTCGTCAACCTGGCCGTTGGCCTCCTGACGCCGCCGCTGGGAATCAACCTGTTCGTGGCCAACGGATTGTGCCGGAGCGTGGATTTCAAGGACATCGTCGTCAAGGTCATGCCCATGATCATCGTCCTCTTCGCCCTGATCCTCGTGCTCACCTACGTCCCGGCGATATCCCTGTTCCTGACGCGGTTCATATAAGCCGGGAGGACGATTATGGCACGCTATAAGATAGTGAACGTGCAGCCGTACTGGGAAGACTGCAGCATCGAAAGGAAGATCGCGGATCAGATCGACGCGTCCTGCGTTTTCATCATGGATATCGACTATGAAGCGATTTACCGGGAGATCCCGGATTGCGACGCCCTGGTCATCCAGTACCTGAAGATCGACGAGGACCTTTTGAAGCGTATGCCCGGCTGCAAGGTCATCGTGCGGTCCGCGGTGGGCATCAACAACATCGACCTCAAGGCCTGCGCCGACCACGGCATATACGTCGCCAACGTGCCGGATTATCTCCAGGGCGAGGTATCCGACCACGTGATGGCCATGTTCCTGGCCATCAACCGCAAGCTGCGGTTTCTCGACGGGCGGGTCCGCTCGGGGCATTGGAGCGTCAACGACGCCAGGCCGCTGTATCTTTTGAAAACCCAGAGCATGGGCATCCTGGGATGCGGCCAGATAGGCCGGCAGACGGCTTCGCGGGCCCGGGCCTTCGGGATGAAGGTTTACGGCTACGATCCTTTTCTGCCCGAGGAGGTGTTTCTCGCGGAGAACATCATCCGGGTGAAGGACCCGGACGAGCTGTTCAGCCGGAGCGACCACATCTCCGTCCACATGCCGCTGACGCCGGAAACCACGCACATGGTCAATTACGACCGCCTCTGCCGCCTGAAAAAGCACAGCATCGTGCTCAATTCCTCGCGCGGCCCCGTGGTTTCCAACGACGACCTGTACCGCGCCCTTAAAGAAGGGCGCATCTTCGGCGCGGGCCTCGACGTGCTGGAAGAGGAGCCGCCGACGCTGCCTCTCAGGCTGGCGGAGTTTGATACGGTGCTCTTCACCCCCCACGTCGGCTATTACTCCCAGGAAGCGGAAATGAACATGAAACGGAAATCGTTCGAGGAGGTCGTGCGGTTTTTCACCGAGGGACGGCTCAAGCATTGCGTGAACCAACAGTTTTTCCCGCAAGGGGCATGAAGGAAAAGACTATGCGGATAATCAAAGTACATGCGGACGACAACGTCGCCCTCGCTCTCGAATCCTTGAAAAAGGGCGAAACCGTGGAAGTGGACGGACAGGTCTACACCTTGCTCGACGATATTCCTTTCGGGCACAAGTTCGCCTTGCGGGATATCGAAGCGGGGGAAGATCTCGTCAAATACGGCGAGACCATAGGCCAGAGCACTCTGCCGATCAAGGCGGGAGCCTGGGTGCACGCCCACAACGTGCGGAACGTGGATATGGGCAAGGCCGGGTATACGTATGCCTTCAATGAAAAGACGGTGCCGCTCGGGTCGTCCGAAACGACCTTCATGGGCTATTTGCGTGACGACGGCAGGGCCGGCATCCGCAATTACATCGCCATCATCCCCACGGTTTTCTGCGCCAACGGCCCGGCGCAAAAGCTGGCCCAGATGC
>JAJBSY010000314.1 GCA_020861205.1 Deltaproteobacteria bacterium
ACCATGCGCAATTCACGCTCTCCGGCCATACGCTTTTCCGCGGTGGCCAGAATTTCCCGCGTTCGGTCAAAAAGGCGGAGGCGGTCCGTTTCCGTCAGTTGGAAGTACGCGGCCGCGCGGGAGACGGCCGCGTCGGGTGCGCCGGGCCGGCCGGATTCCCGCGCAGGATCGCTTTTGACGGCGGCGAGGACGCCGCAAAACCATGCCCGCGCGGCGTACGGTTCATGCGCCGTGCCAGCGGCACGCTTGGGAGGAAGGGAGGCTGCTTTCAGGTCCCGCTCGGCCTGGGCGAGAAGAGCCTCCACGCCGTGTTCGGCGTGGAGGGACAGCGCGTATTTGGCGGTGTGGCGGCCGCGCTCGTAGGAACCGACCAGCCGCTCAAGGACGGCCGGACCCCGTTCGCTCGCGTTGTCACGGGCGGCGGCCGGGGATGCGGGCAAAAAGGCCAGGATCAGGGCGAAGGTGAAAAACAGCGTCATCTTGAGCATGGGCCCTCCGGCGGTTAAAAGCTGAACGGAACGGTTATGAGCAGTTTGAAATCCCGCTCGTCCTGGAACGCGTTCTTGAATCCCTGCCAGTCGTCGAGGCCCGTGCCGTTCCGGTATTCCATGTAGTGGGCCTTGATGGTCGCCCCCTTGAGAGGGCCGTCCGGCACGGTATACGTGATGTCCGCCGCCCAGGCGCGCTCGTTGAGATGGGTGGCATAGCCGCGGGCCTTGCCGTCCCAACCGTGGGAATAGGTCAGGCCCGCCTCGAACCCGGCGTGCCCGAACAGGGAAAACTTTCGCGAAACATTGACGAACGCCGCGCTTTCCCGGTCATGGTTCCAGTCGGAACGGGTGTTCCAATCCGGTTCGAGCGCGCCTTGGGAACCGCCGTAGGCGCTGATGAGCCGGTAGGCGAAATAGCCCTTGTTGGCGTCATCATGTTGCGGGGCCAGCGTATACGTGTATTCGGCCCGCAGGGTCCACGGTCCCGTCTCATACCGCCCGAACAGGAAGTGCTGGGTCGCGGTGCCGCCGAAGTTGTCGTTCGCTCCGCCGGTATCCGAATCATCCATGGCGTAGAGCTGGTACCCGAAGGTAAGGTCGCCGTCACCGACCGGGCGTTGGTTTTTGATTTTGAAATGGCCGTTCTTCAGAAATTTTTCCGATTCGCCGTACGCCAATTCCACGGTGGTGCCCGCGAGGGACGTATCCCCGTCAAAGACGTACCGCGCGCCCAGCGACCAGAGCCAGGCCACGTGGGAGCCGTCGTCGCGCCGGAAGTGATAGGTATCGCGGTACCAGGGGGCCTTGTACTGGTCCGCCCAGGCCGCGGCCATGGAAAAACCCTTGTGTGAAAACCCGGTTTCCGCTCCCCGGTAGGTACCGGGATACACGGACCAGTTCGTCCCGAGAACGCCCGGTCCCGTTGGCTGGAAATAGCCGGCCTTGCCCCACCACGTTTCGCCGTGGCGGAGTTTCACCAGGGCCTTGTGCAGCGATATGCCGTTTTCCACGTTTTGCGCGTCCCAGTTGATGCTCCAGGGATCGCGGGCCGGGAAGAACGCCAGCTCGTGGAACGGGCGCTTGCTGGACCAGAGATCGTTCGCGGAGACGGCGCCGCCGTCCACCCCGACGGTATCGGCAATGAACCCGGAAGAGAACTCCGCCCCCATGCCGGCCGTTGCGTGATCCAGGTTGTTGTGCCAGCGGTTGTCCTGGTTGTTTACGCGCATACGCTTGCGCTGGAAGTAATAGAAACTGCCGGTAAGGGTCCCGTCGTCAAAGAACCGGGTGCCGGTGGAAAAAGACCGTACTTGGGATTCTTCCACGTCGTGCAGGGGCGGATCCGTCTCATCGGAGGCGGAAACCGGGCCGGGGAACACCAGGACCGCCAGGATAAGCGCGAGGGTACCGCGTCGGATGCGCGCAAGCGCGAAGGGGGCGGGCCGTCTCATCGTTTGCAACAGGGAACGCCTAGTTCCCGTTCCGCTCCGGATTTTCCCGCACGCCCCACTGCCCGTCCGGCAGACACTCGGGCGTCCCCTTGACGTAGGCGTTGCCGTTCCAGGCGTAAGGGACGGAACACTCCGGCACGCAGAGGTAATAATCCCGGTACAGCGGGACGTCCTTGGCCGTTACCGCGAAGGGGGCGGCGCTCGCGTCCACCTCGAGGACGGGCGTCATCGCGCAAGGGACGGCGGCTCGCCGTTCGCCGGGAATGGTCCAGAGAACCTTTCCCCGGCGATCGACTTTCGGCCTGGTGAAGAATTCTTTCTCTTCGGGCGGGAGGGGGGTCACGAAGGAAATTTTGCCGTCCGCCACGCGCAGCATATACTGGCGGGGAGTTTCCAGGAAGTGGCTGTAGGCATTGCCGTACGCGAGGCGTTTGCCGACAGCGAGCAGCCCGTGCCCCCAGGACGCTTCGTCGCTTCCTCTGCGCATAGTGTACGTGTTCGCGACGGCGTCGCCTTCGGACCGATGAAAAAATTGCTTCGGATCGTAAGTGAGGGTGATGGTTTCTCCCCCTTCGAGGCCGCTCGCGGTATAGGCGGGCGCCACGGGCTGCTCACCGTTCGGCGGCTCAAGCCGGCTGAGCTGCTCGAGGGCATGGGTGACGAACCAGGCGGGTTTGCCGTTGCCGCGCAGAAGGTCCGATGGCGCCGGGTACCGGCCCGTGTTCCGGAGCCTTTCCCGTTCTTTTCCATCGAGCGCGAGCCGGTCGGCGAAATCCTCCATCAGGAGGGTAAGGCGGGCGTCCGGCGTTTTCGCGAGCGATGCCACGGTTCGCAGGTACCGTAAGACCGGCTCGTCGTTTTTACGGTACGCCTCCGTGAAGGCAGCCTTGTCGCCAACCAGGCGGTACAGGGGAAACTGGCGGTCGAAAAGCCAGCCGTCCGTCAAGCCTTGGGCCAGTTCCCGCGCCTCGCCATCGAAGGAGTCCAGGAAGGCGGCCAGGGCGTTTTCCACCGCTTCCCGGTGCTTGCGGACCGCCTCGTCCTCACCCGCCAGCTTCCGCATGTACCCCGCAACCGGCAGCAAATTGTCGTCCGCGTCGAACGGCGATCTCGGCTTCCAGCCGTCGTCGTCGCGGCAGGTGCCGTCGGCCATGATGAAGGAACCGGAGGTATCGTTCCAGGTATAGGTGAACCCGGAACATTTGGGCTCGCACATATAGGACAGGGCGGGCTTGGCGAAGGATTGCCCGGCGTCCGCGCGGAACGCGAAGGGACCAAATTCGTTGGTGACGGTCAACACGCCTTCCATCGCGCATTCGTTGATGCTGACGTTACCGGGTCCGTACGCGTACTTTTCCGGCCGCAGGGGAGATTTCTCGCCGGGATAGAAGTCTTCCTTTACCGGCGCGATGATGGGATGCAGGAAAAAGGAGCCGTCCGTCACGCGCAGCACGAAGGCCATGTTTCTGTCGCTGCCGGACGAGGAGCCGATTTCCGTGTGCGGCAACAGGATGGCGGCCCAGTATTGGCCGTTGACCCGGCGGATGCGGTAATCCGTTCTGTCTTTGTACGGATCCGCCGCATGGGCGTCGTATTCGGCCAGCGTGTCGCGGACAAGGTTTTTGTCGCTATACTGGACGGCATTGCGGCACACAGGTTTGAGCAGGATGAGAAAGGCCGGGTCAGTAAAAGGCGTTTGGGTAACGAGCGTCATGTAGCGGGCAAGGTCCGCGCGTTTTTGCAGGAACTCGGCACGTTCCTTTTTGCCGTATTCGTCACTCCGGGAAAAGGCATCCAGGTCGTACGACCGTATTTTGCCGTTACGTTCCAGGAAATCCACGGCCCAAATTTTGGAAACGCCGGAAAACACATGCAAAAAAGCATCGCGGGCCGCGTCGAGCGCTTTTTCCGAACGGGCGAAATCCGGATCGTTCGCGAGCAACTCGTCGATGCGTTGCTGCACGGCGGTTTTCCCGTCAGCCAAGGCTGTTCCCGTCACAAAGGCGGTTATCGCGACGGCGAAGACGGCAAGTCTGATGAGGCTGCGCATAAAAACTTCCTGGATCGGGTTTGTCGGCCGCCGGGCGTACCCTCCAAACCGTTGCCCGGCCGTTATGCTGTACACTATTCCGGCGGTGGCGTCATCCCGGCGTCAGAAGCGGGAGTGCCATAATTTGCTTGACACTTCGTCAGGCTCGTCCCGCGCGAAGCTTGGATGTTTTGATACATATCCTCTAGGTGGACTCGCCTTTCTTGTCTGAAGGCAAACTGCGGCGCTCCCGCAAACTCGGCGGCGCCTTTTCCTACGCGGCGTATCCGTTACGCCAGGTGCAGCAACCCCATGCCGCCGATGAGCATGACCATGCCGATCCAGGCGGAGAGGCGCAGGCGCTGCCCGAGGAGCGCCCACCCGCCTATGGAGGTGCCCAGGATGCCGAACCCGCCCCAAAGGGCGTAGGCAACGGCCAGATCCATGCCGCGCACGGCGTAGGCGAGGCAGGTGAAGGCCAGGGCCACCAGGGCCAGGGAGAACAGACCGTAACGGATCCGGGTAAACCCCTCGGAGCGGGACAGCATCAGGTTGGCCGCCACCTCGAGTGCGGCCGCGAGGACGACCGCCGCGACAAAGGTCCACGGCGCGTATGGTGCGGTTAGAAAATCCATTACGCGCCTCCCTTTGCAACCGGGGCGACCGGTTCCGGTGAGGATCCGGTCCCGTGATGGACGAGCAGGACGCCCCCGAACACGAGGCCGAGGGCGACAAGTCGGGTGCCGTCAAAACGTTCCTGCAACACAAGGGCGCTGACAAGGGTTATGAGCAGAAGGCCGAACCCCTCCCAAAACGCGTAGGCGACCCCGAGGGGCAGCTTGACCACGGCCTTGGCAAGGCAAATGTAGGAAAGGGCGAGCAGCAGGTACATAACGGCCATACCGGCCGCCGGCCCGACAACGGACGATGGCGACTGGGACAGTTTCATGACGCTTGTGCCGGCCACTTCGAACAGGATGGAGCCGGCGAGACATAGCCAATAATAATATCTGGTGGTGGACATGGAACGCTCCGTGTGGCCGCATGGCGGCCGTTATACATCACAATCCGCCGCGCGAACGGAAGGATCACGCGGCACAGCCTCAACGGCTGAACGGATGCGAAAACTAGAGCGCCGAACGCCAGTGGCGTTCCTCGGAAGAAAGGGCCCAGTGCAAGGCGCGGGCATGGGGGAACGTTGCGAAAGCCATGATGGAGTATGGATAAAGCCGCCCGGAGGGAAAGTCAACCCGCCGCGCGACATGGCAACGCCCCGATCCGCTCGATATTTCGGCAGGCTCTTCCACGGGCGAAGCGCATGTATGTCTTGATGCTCTTCGCTCCTGCGGAATTCGCCTTCCTTGTCTGGGAGTCAGATCGAGGGGTTCCACGGGGGATTGATAATCATGTGTGCGGGCGCTCACCGGGTGCTAGGGTTGCGTGGCGCGCGGGCGCTACCATCAAAGCGGAGGGCGGTATGGACAACGTGAAACGCGACAATAAATATTTCAACTGCGGCGAGGACCATGAAATCAGGCATGTAGCCGGACAATACCGGGACCCGGAGGAAGTCGCGGCGTATATCCGGCAGGAATGCGTCTCAGGCCACATCCACTACTGGACTCATGAAAAAGTATACGCCCTGTTGGACAAAAAAGGCTTCAAGAAAAAATCATGAGAAAATCAAGACTGCCCCTAACCCCCCAAGCCGTGAATAGCGTGGCGGGACGGTTCCCCACGCCGGTGTGGCGTGAAAATCCGTTTGCGGACGGCCTTCCGGCCTTGCTCATTTCGGCCGCTCGTTGACCGGCGTTTCAGCCGTATCGTGTTCCCTCAGTTCCAGCCGCGCGGCTTGCCCCTCGCGTCGACGTATCCGCTGTCTTGCCCAAAAGGCCGCCCAGAAAACCGGCGAACTCCCATCGGTATCGTATTACCGATATTGCTTGACTGTCGGGCGGCATCCTGCGAGGCTTGTATCGCCGCGCCTGATTATGGCGCCGGAAAGGTCGGCGATACACGGGAGAGTGACGCGGCACGCTTTCGCTTAACACACCGGAGGGATCATGGACGCGCTCAAGGCCATTGAAGCACGGAAAAGCACGCGGAGTTATACTAAGGAACCCTTGGCGGACGACCGGATACAAACCCTGGTCAAGGCCGCGACAAGGGCGCCGAAAGCGGGGGATTTCCACATCGCCGTGGTGACCAACCCGGACGCGCTGCAGGAATGCAACGATATCGCCCTGGAATGCATGAAGAAATCCGGCAATGATTTTCTCGTGAGCCGCGCCTCCCTGCCGGGGTACCAGCCACTTTACGGGGCGCCGCTCCTTCTCGTCTTCTCCGGATCGGAACAAAACCCGTATAGTCTCGCCAACGCTTCCTGCGCGGCGACCGCCGCAACCATCGCGGCCACGGCCTTGGAACTGGGCTCCTGCTACGTTGTGACCCCCACCATGGCCCTGGCCGCCAAACCCGCCCTTGCCCGGAAAATGGGCGTGCCCGAAGGCTTCAAGCCCCAGTGCTGCGTCATTGCGGGATATTCCGCGGGTGACGCGTACGGATCTCCGGCAAGCGAATTTACCAATATCAGCTACTGCCGGTAATCCGACAAGTTGCGGTCGCCGAACCGGGGTGAACAAAGGAAGCGCCTATGCAGATGGAACTGGCCCAGATTTCCATGGTGGATTGGGATGTGCCCCATAATTTGAAAACGGTTTTGCGCGTGATGGACAGGGCGGACGTTTCCGGCGGGACCAAGCTGGTCATTTTTCCCGAAACCACGCTGACCGGGTTTCCCACTCCCGGTAATCTCGCGTCGATCGCGGAGAGCGTGGACGGCCCGTCCATAACGGCTGTCCGCGAGGCCGCCAGGCGGAAAGGGGTTGCGGTTGCCGTGGGGTTTTCCGAAAGCGCGAACGGAACGTACCATAACGCCACGGTGCTGGTGGACGAAAAAGGCGATATTCTCCTGCATTACCGCAAAACCCATTCCTGGGCCTCGGACGTGGGGGTGTTCACCCCCGGCGACACGTTTGCCGTGACCGAGTGGAACGGGATCAATGTCGGGCTGCTCATCTGCTTTGACATCGAGTTTCCGGAAACGGCCCGCGCCGTGGCATCCCTCGGCGCGGACCTGCTCATCGTGACCAACGGCAACATGGACCCTTACGGGCCGGTGCATGACCGGGCCATAAGGGCCAGAGCCATGGAAAACCAGATTTTCGCGGCCATGACAAACCGCGTCGGCGCGGGCACCGGCCTGACTTTTCCCGGCGAGTCCGCCGTCATCGATCCCTTTGGGGAACGGGTGGCCTTCGGGGGGAACGCGGAAGGCGTCGTCAAGGCCGTGCTCGATTTTTCCAAAATAGCGGAAAGCCGCGCGGATTACACCTACCTGCGCCAGGCCCGCGTGCCCCTGGTGCTGCGCCGGGCGGATAAAGGCACGACCCGCGTCCTGGAAATCACTGGCGGCTGACGCCGGCGCGGTCGTTTGCCAAAGACGGTTGGCGGCGGCCCGCCGCAAAGGCGCGGGCGGGGTTCATTTCCCGAGGGGCGCCGAAGCGGGAGCGTCCGGGCCGTTCGGGTTTGTCATTGCCGGAGGCAGCGCCGCCGGCGTTTCAGCGCGCCGGGTTCGCGTGAAGCGGGCGGCAACGGTGTGAGGGTTGCTTGGCGGCCGCGCGGCCGCCCAATCTTTTTCCCATAACGAAAAGCAGGAGAATTA
>JAJBSY010000022.1 GCA_020861205.1 Deltaproteobacteria bacterium
GTCCAGGGCCGTCGCCGCCTCAAGTTGCGCGGGGTTGAGTTCTCGGGAAAAATCGATCATGAAACGAAGAAATGAAAAAGATGCCTACAATCTGGCAAGGTCGGTGATATCCGCCGGGGCGATGGGAAGATCCTTGTTGAGCTTGACGCCGCAACAGCGCAAACCGACCCAGGCGATTTTGCCGTGCACGCCCTCAAGAAGCCGGTCAAGGGGCGCGGGAACATTTTTCAGGGTCACCGGCACGCCGGGGGTCAATTCGCTGAAGCCCGAGCCCGCCGACAGGGCAAGCTGAACCCCGCCCCGGCTCACATCCACGGCCATCGCGGGACGTTCTTCCTCGTAATTGACAAGCAAGGTCAGCAAGCACGGGGCGTCCAAGGGGATACGCGGGGAATGTCGGCGGTCTTCCATCATGCTCTCCGGTAAGGCGGTGTGATATGCCGCTACCCTGCCGGAATTTACCGGCAACGTCAACAAACGCGGACGCGCGGGAGAAGCCGCGCCCGTTGCGGCGCGCTAAAAATTCCGGCCTGGCGGGCGCGCATAAAAGACTTTTCAGAAACGGGCCGGATGCGGTATGAGTTTCCCCGTCGCGCCCCGGCATTCCCCGGCGCGGAAAATCAGCCCCGGATATGCCGATGCGTGAAACCATACCACAGGACAGGTCTGCCGGCCACTCCTCGCCGCCCTTCCCGGATACCGTCCCGAGCGAGGCCGAACGCCGCGCCATGGCGCTGGTGGAGGAAAAGGACAGCGAATTGCGCGTCCGCCGTTTCGGGCCTGGCTGGACGCGCGTCATCACCGTCATCGCCGTCATCTGGGCCCTGTTCCAGATGTATGCCACCACGTTCTCCGTCTTGGACGCCATCCGCCTCCGGACCGTGCACATCCTTTTTCTCCTGGTGCTCTCCTTCCTGCTTTACCCGGCCTGGAGGATGGAAAAGCGGACCCGCTCCGCCCCCACCCTCTTTGACGTCCTGTGCATAGCCGCCGGCATGTTCGCCTTTGGATACCTGTTTACGCAATACGACACCATTTCCATGCGCGGCGGATATTTCCTGCCCATGGACCACGTGGCGGCGTCCGCAGGCGTCATCATCGCCTTCGCCATGGCGTTTCGCGTGGTCGGGAGCCTCGCCTGGCTCGCCCTCGCGTTCCTCGGCTATTGCTTCCTGGGCCAGTATATCCCCGGCGCCTTCGGCCATGCGGGATTTTCCTGGAACCGCGTCATGGAGCACATGTTCTGGGGAACGCAAGGGCTTCTCGGCGTCGGCGTCGGCGTTTCCGCCACCTTCATCTTCTTGTTCGTCCTCTTCGGTTCTTTTCTGAAACTCAGCGGTTTCTCCGCCTTTATCAACGATATCTCCCTGACCCTGGTGGGCAGGACGGCCGGTGGCCCGGCCAAGGTTTCGGTCATCGCCAGCGCCCTCATGGGCATGATCAACGGCAGCGCGCTGGCCAACGTGGCCACGACCGGCGCCATCACCATCCCCCTCATGAAACGGACGGGCTACACGCCGGAATTCGCCGGGGCCGTGGAAGCCGTCGCGTCCACCGGCGGGCAGTTCGCGCCCCCCATCATGGGGGCGGTCGGCTTCATCATGGCGGAGTTTTTGGGCGTGCCGTACACCAAGGTCATGCTGGCGGCCGCCATCCCGGCCTTCCTCTATTATCTCGCGCTCATGATGGCCGTGCATTTCGAAGCGAAAAAACTCGGGCTGCGCGGGCTTTCCAGAGACAACATCCCGGACGCGCTGAAGGTCCTTCGCGAACGCGGCCACCTCGCAATCCCGCTCGTGGTGCTGCTGGCGGTGTTGTTTCTCGGCTATACGCCGCTGTACGCGGCGAGCATTTCCATCGTGAGCACCGTGGCCGCTTCCTGGCTTTCGCCCAAGACGCGGATGGGCCTTTCCGCCATCATCAAGGCGCTGGACGAGGGGGCGCGCAGCGCCGTGGGCGTCGGCGCGGCCTGCGTCATCATCGGCGTCATCATCGGCACCGTGTCCCTCACGGGCCTTGGGTTGACCTTCGGCTACGAAGTCCTGAAATACGTCAAGGAAGGCCAGCTCTACCTCGGCGGCGTCTTCGTCATGCTCATGAGCGTGGTGCTCGGCATGGGCGTTCCCGGTGTCGCGGCCTATGTCATCGTCGCGGCGGTGGCCGTGCCGGTTCTGATAAACGTCGGGGCCTCGCCCCTGGCCGCCAACATGTTTTGCCTGTTTTACGCCTGCCTTTCCAACATCACGCCGCCGGTTGCCATGTCTTCCTACGTGGCGGCGGGCATCGCCCGCTCCAACCAGACGAAAACCTCGCTCATCGCGGTCAAACTCGGCCTTGCGGGCTTCATCCTGCCGTTCTTTTTTCTGAACAACCCCCTTCTCCTGTACGACCCCTCGCACGACGCCCTGTTATCCCTCTGGGCGCTGGCTTCCGCCTCCCTGGGCATGTGCGCCCTGGCCGCCGCCCTCGAGGGCTGGCTCTGGGGGCCCTGCACCATCCCTATGCGTTTGTTTCTTTTCGCCACCGCGGGCCTTGCCGTCCACCCCGGTTTGCTGAGCGACGCAATCGGCCTCTTCTTTTTCATTCTTGTGTTTTTCTGGAGCCGCGCCGTCAATCGCGGCGATCAAACGGATGTTTCGCAACGCACCTTTTAAATAGCAGGAGACACATCATGAAACGCCTGATTCTTTCCCTCGGCCTCGCCCTTCTGGTCGCCGCGGCGGTCGCGCCCGCCGCCTCGGCCAAGCAAAAGATCGGCCTCAGCTTCCCCACGGCGGCCACGACCGGCGCGCTGTATCCCCTGGGCGCGGGAATCGCCAACCTCTGGAACACCAAGCTGGACACCGTCAACGCCCGCGTGCAGGCGTCCAACGGCGGCATCCAGAACCTGAACCTGCTCAAATCAAAAGACGCCCAGGTTTCCTTCGCGGTTTCGAGCATCACCTACGAAGCCCTTAACGGTATGCGCGGCTTCAAGGACCGCGCGTATGGAGACGTCCGCATCCTGGCGGGCCTTTACTACAACCCCAACCAGGTCGTTTCGCGCGGGGAGCTGAACGTGAACTCCCTTGCCGACTTCAAAGGCAAGCGGTTCGCGCCCGGCGCGGCCGGCGGCACCACGGAGGTCGAATCCCGCGTGCACTTTACGGCCGCCGGCCTGCAATACCCGGACGACATCAAGGCCCAGTTCGTCGGCTTTACCGAGTCCATCGATCTCATGCGCAACAAGCAGCTGGACGGGGCCTGGATCATGGCGGGTATGCCCACGGCGGCGGTGACGGAAATGTGCGCCACGGCCGGCGGCAAACTCGTGCCCATCGGCGACGAGATCATCGCGAAACTCCAGGCCGAATATCCCTGGTATTCGAAGTTCATCATCCCGGCCGGGACGTATGACAACCAGAAGGAGGACGTGCAGACCACGGCCGTGAAGATGCTGCTGCTCACGGACGCCTCCATGCCCGAGGACCTCGTCTACTCCCTCACCAAAACCTTCTGGGAAAACCTGGACGAGCTGACCAAGGCCCACGCCGTCATGAAGACGGTCACCCCGGACATGGCCGTCAAGGATCTCGCGGGCATCCCCCTGCATCCGGGCGCGGAGAAATACTACAAAGAAGCCGGGATTCTGAAATAACCCTTGTTACCTCGCCTGAAAGCCCCGGAGCGAACCGCCCGGGGCTTTTCCATTGCGTGGTGTTTTGTCTCGGCGTGCGAGGCGAGAGTCTTTATTTGTATTCATAAGGCAAGACAAATAAAGACAAATTCTAATGATAAAAAATTATCATGCTTATTTTATTAATAAAATAATACTGGCACCATCCTTGCTGTAAGACCGCCAATCCCATGGCGCATGGGAAGCGTCACGACCACAACCAAGGATATGCCATGCCTTCCATATTGAGCGAACGGATACCCTATTCCGAAATAAGGAAAATGCTGGATGCGGCCACGGCCCTGGAAAAACAGGGACGCAAGGTCGTCCACATGGAAATCGGCAGAACGGATTTCGACACGCCGCAAAACATAAAAGATGCGGCGATCAAAGCCTTGAATGACGGAAAAGTCCACTACTGCCCCAACGCCGGCATCATGGAGCTGCGCGAGGCGGTATGCGAAAAGTACGCGTCCGAGTACAACCTCACTTACAGCCCGGCAACCGACGTTGTCGTCACCAACGGAGTGGCGGAGGCGATTTATATCGCCATCTCGGCCCTGCTCAACCCCGGCGACCAGGTACTCATCCCGGACCCGGCCTGGCTGAACTACGGCATCGTTCCCCTGACGCATTTGATAGAGCCCGTCCCTTACTCGCTCCTTCTCGAAAACGATTTTCAGCCCGACATCGACGAACTTGAGAGCCTTATCACGCCGCGGACAAAGATGATCGCCCTGGTTTCGCCCTCCAACCCCGGCGGGGTATGCATAAAACCGGAATACCTGGAAAAAATCGCCGCCCTCGCCGTCAAACACGACCTGATCGTGCTCAGTGACGAGATATACGAGAAAATCGTCTATGCGCCGACGCGCCACGTCTCCATCGCCACCTACCCCGGGATGCGGGAACGGACGCTGGTGCTGAACGGGATGTCCAAGTTTTATTCGATGACCGGCTGGCGCATCGGCTACGTCATCGGCGACAAAAAATACATGAACCCGATTCTGCGCCTGCACCAATACCTGCTCACCTCCTGCAACACCTTCGCCCAGTATGGCGCCGTGGAAGCGCTCCGGGGCAGCCAGGAGGAGCCGCGCAAAATGCTGGAGGAATTCACGAGGCGCAGGGATTTTTTGTGCACCGCGATGAAGGCCGTCCCCGGCGTGCGTTTTGTGGAGCCGGACGGGGCTTTCTACCTCTTTCTCGACGTCCGCGCTTTGGGCCTCACCGGCTACGAGGCTGCCCAGGATCTTCTGGAAAAGGCCGGTGTGGTTACGGTGGCCGGGGAAAGTTTCGGCAAGAACGGGGCGGGCTTCATCCGGCTGGCCTACTCCACCTCGCTCGACGACATCAAAACGGCCTGCGCGGCCATGCGGCACTATTTCGCAACCGCCAATGGCGGCCGGTGACAATCCGGCGGCAGCCCGCACAAGGAGGAACGGCAATGGAACAATGGATTACCGACGACTATTACGGAAGCGAATACAACTTTCTCAAGGAAATTCGCGATACGTTCGACCTGCCCAAGAGCGTGCGGTTTCACGACGCCACCCTGCGGGACGGCGAGCAAACGCCCGGCGTGGTGTTCACGAAAGAAAAGAAGGTGGAAATCGCCAAACTCCTGGACGAGCTCGGGGTGGACCGGATCGAAGCGGGGATGCCCACGGTGAGCGACGAGGATTTCGAGGCCATCAAGGAAATCGTGGCCCTGAAGCTCAAGGCCGAGATCATGCTTTTCAGCCGCGCCATGGAAGTGGATATCGACAAGGCCGTGGAGGCCAAGGTCGACGGACTCATCCTGGAAGTGCCCTCGGGCTACCCCAGGGTCGTCAACCAGTTCCCCCAGTGGAGTTTCGACGACGTCATCAAAAACTCCGTGAAGGCCGTGAAATACGCAAAGTCCAAAGGGCTGTACATCACCTTCTTTCCGTACGACACCACCAGGGCCAAACCGGACTTCCTGGAGGCGCTGTACACGGCGGTGGTGAAGGAGGCAAAGGCGGACGCCGTGGCGGTTATCGACACCATCGGCTGCGCCCTGCCCCAATCCATCTATTACATGGTGAAAAAGGTCCGCTCCTGGGTCAACGTGCCGGTTGAAATCCACACCCACAACGATTTCGGCATGGGCATCGCCACAACGCTTGCCGCGGTCCAGGCCGGGGCGCAAGTGGTTCACGGCTGCGTCACCGGCCTCGGCGAACGGACCGGCAACTCCGCCCTGGAACAGATCGCCATGGGTCTCAGGTGCCTGATGGGCATGGACATCAACCTGGATCTCACAAAACTCTACCCGGTCTGTAAACGGGTCAGCGAGCTTTCCAACGTTCCCATTCCCATCAACGCGCCGGTAACGGGCGATGTCGCCTTCGCGCGGGAAATCGGCCTGGGCGCCAAACTGTTCAAAACCTCTCCCACCACGATTTTCCCGGTCAATCCCGCGATGCTCGGCCGTACGCCCCGCATCGTTCTGGGCAAAAAAAGCGGCAAGGACAGCATCAAAATAAAACTGGACGAATACAACCTGTCCTATGACGATGCCCTGGTCGCAAAGCTGGTGAACGAGGTCAAACTGGCGGGCATCCGGAAAGGCACCTACCTGACGGATGAGGAATTCCTGAAAATATATCACGGCTGATGCGGCGGGGCGCACCCCGCCCCTTGTCTCTCCCCTTTTAGCTTGAGGAGACTGTTCATGCGGAAAGAAAAAAAGACCGCCACTGTCGGCGGAGCCCTGCTTGTCATGGGAATTATCGTCGCGTTTCTCTGCGGCGGTCTGATCGTGTTCAAAGGCAGCCTGCAAGTTCTCATTTTCTTCAGCTGGCTGATCGTGCTCCCGTACGCCATGTATCTTGGCTTCACCTTCAAGGACCTTGAAGAAGGCGCCTACGACATGATGCGCAAGGTGCTCCAGCCGGGCATCATCCTTCTCGGGGTCGGCGCGATGATCGGCACTTGGATCCTGTCCGGGACCGTTCCCCTGCTGATCTACATCGGCCTGGACATCATCACGCCCAAAATCTTCCTGCTCACCACGCTTCTGCTCTGCTCCATCGTATCGCTGGCCACGGGCACCTCGTGGGGCACCATCGGCACGGCCGGGCTTGCCATGATCGGCATCGGCGCGGGCCTCGGCATTCCCGCCGGCATGACGGCCGGGGCCGTCATCAGCGGCGCCTACTTCGGCGACAAGATGTCCCCGGTATCCGACAGCACCAACCTGGCCGCGGCCGTGACCGGCGCGGACCTCGTCACGCACATCAAGCACATGTGCTACACGACCGGTCCCTCGTACCTGATCTGTTGCGTCATCTTCACCGTCATAGGCTTCAAATACGGCACCAACGATCTCGACCACCAGGGCATCGCGGCCATCATGGACGGAATCGCCGCCACCTTCAAGCTGGGCTTCGTGCCGCTTCTGCCCGCCATCCTGGTCTTCACCCTCCTGGTCATGAAACGGCCCGCGGTCAGCTCCATCATGATCGGCGCGGTCGCCGGCGCGCTTGTCGCCATCCTGTACCAGGACGCCTCCATCGCCACCACGCTCAACGCCATGAACCGGGGCTACAGCGGCAAAAGCGGCATGGAGTTCCTGGACAAGCTCCTCAACCGCGGCGGCATCGCCAGCATGTACAATATCATGGGCCTGTTCCTCTTCGCGCTGGGGCTCGGCGGCATGTTGCAAAAGTGCGGGATCCTCAACGCCATCCTCAGCACTTTCGCCAACCGCATCAAGTCCAACCGCGACCTGCTGTTCAGCGCCATGATCGTCAGCTACATCTCCAACTGCATCGGCGCGACCATCAGCTTCGCCTCGGTCATGACCGGCACCCTCCTCTCTCCCATGTTCCGCGAGCGGGGCGTCAGACCGGAAAACCTCTCCCGGATCATCGAAGACTGCGGCACCCTGGCCGGCCCGATCATCCCGTGGAACACCGGCTCCGTGTACAGC
>JAJBSY010000418.1 GCA_020861205.1 Deltaproteobacteria bacterium
CTTCTAGGCCAGTGCCTGTTCAAATGCTGCGATTGCCAAACCTAACATTCCCATTATGCGCAAGGCCGACTCTTCGGCTGAACATCTCCATAAATGCCTGCCCAAGTCGATATAGTCCCCCCAGCATGTTTGCGACATGATGTCGTAGCCAATGCCCGACTCCAAGTCAGTGACGCAGCTGTGGCCTTGCCCTCCGAGAAGACTGCCGCACAGATACAACCCCGCGTGCACATCCCCGCCCGGCATCAGCGCGGCAAAAACCTTAACCGCATGCGGATTGAGCTTTGAGCGAACATACATGTAGAGGTGGGAGCGTTCCGTATTATTCCGGCCCATGCTCGCCTCCGTCATCACTGGCGGAATTCCCGGCGCCGCTCGGACGGCGAGTGAGGATGGTGCAGGATTCCGCAAATTCGGCGAGGTCAGCCGGATCGTAGAGCACCCGGCGACCCAGCTTCTTATACTTTGGACCAACATGACGGTGCCGCCATATCTCCAGGGTATTGGGCCTGAGTCCCAATATCTCGGCAGCCTGAACGGTGTTAAGCAATTTTTGCATCAAGGCATCTCCTTCGGCCTTTGGCCGTTTTGGATAGTTGATGGCGAAGCCTGACTGGCTCACGCCACATTTGCCTCGACTAGCAAAAATGCTCAGGATGAATGGAGTAGTTCGCAAAAATTCACCCCCCGTTTCAAGCTTGAAAGGGGGGGGCAGAAATGAAATGAACAGAGTTTTAGCGCAGTTTCGAATACAAACTATGGAAGACTCCTGCGTCTTTCCAGGCTTCTTTAGCTCCAATCACGTACACCGCTTCTTTCGCTCGCGTTACGGCAACATTCAATAGATTTGGTGTTTTTCCCGCCCAAGCTCGTGCCCCACGCTGCGATGCTTCCGGTGCGCCCAACACGAAAATGACCGCTTCCGCTTCTCTGCCTTGTACTGTATGAACAGTGCCCACACGCTCATGGACCCATTCGCGCGGATTCTCCACCCATCCTTCAAGGATGGAGGAAGAAATCAACAGAGCACGAAGGCCATTTTGAACATCCACAAAGGGTGTCACAAGATAGAGGTCTGGATCACAACCCTTGGCACGAATAGCGCGCAAAAGCTGTAACACTACATCTCCTTCCTGCGGACACCATTTCCCTTGGGCTCTGCCGGAGACATCAAGCCAGCGCGAGTCGCCGACAGCCTCAATAATTGAAGAGGGCTTTGGTTGTTTTGCCTGAACCATCATGTTCTCATAAGCAACTGCATTGGAAATGGAGAACATTGGCTCAGCGCACCTGCGATGGACAAGAAGAGGTACCCCAACCTCACGTGTTCCATACTGAGTTTCAAAGCTGCCGAGATACCCAGTACTCCTATCTGCCAACGTTTGCGCCGAAGCGCCGGGTGGGTTGTAAATGTTAGGGTCAACGGAAAAATTGTCACATATCTTTTCCGTAAGGCCCTCTGGGAGCACGACAATCGGTTCAATTTGTAAGGGGTCTCCTACCACAACGGCACGTTTAGAGCGCAACAAGGCGCCAACCGCAGCTTGCGGCAAGGCCTGGCCAGCTTCGTCAATAAGCATCCACCCCAACTCTTCTTGCCCCAGCCCTGAGAGCATGTTGCCCACGGAGGCAAAGGTTGTGGAAACAACAGGGACAACTAAAAAAAACGTGGTCCACAGATCGGCAATCAGGGAATCTTTTTCTGGGCTACCGAGAGACTTGGCCCCATAATTCTCTAGAAAAATGCTGCAATTATGACGAATTTGCTTAGCTGCACCGTCAATAAACGCTTTATGCAACGCTATCGCCGCTTCAAAAAGATAACCACGCAGCTTAGCCGTCTCGGCATCCAGCCATGGCGGAGTCGTTTGTCGTTCAGAGTGGCTTTTTGAAAAGAATGCCCCATCCACAAGAGCCCCGGAGTGAGTTGAAGCAAAAGTCGCGTATTGATTCGTCAATTGAGCAAGCTCATTGGATAGAGTCTGTATTGCTCCTGCATATTCCTCAACTTGCTTTTCGACGGATGTCTTTTGTGCGACAGCCCAACTATAATGTGACTCGGCTTGATCAAAATTGGCTTGCGCTGATCGCATTTTTTTATCCGATTGCGCGTAACGAGCTGACCATGCCCTATAGCCAGAAGGTGAAAACAGACGATTGAAAATCCAGGCTTTTCAGCCTCAACAGCTGCAAATTCAGCTGAGGCTGTGCTCAATAGGGACTGCTTACCGGCGAGAGCACTCTGCGCCAGCAACAGAGCTCCCCCTAAGTCCCCAAGCTGCGCCTTCAATTGAGGCAGTCGTGTCCGCATCTCGTCAATCTTTGCGTGTCGACGGCAAATGCCGTCATACAGTTCATGAACTCTGCAAGTTTGCCAGGCGCATATCAACACTTTTAAGCGTCTGAGAAAAATGCCTTTGCGCCTGTTTCCAACGCATGAGCGCAGTAGCATGGTCCTCCGGAGGATTTTCTTTTAAAATGACCGAGGGCGTACACTGTTTACCATTGTCATCCATATAGAAAACCGGCGTTCCGCAAGCTTGCCGCAAATATCCTTGCATACCGCAATCTTTATCCCACCAAAAAGTCTGCCGGAACCGCGAGCGGTTGGCAGCATTACCCAATACAGCGCTGATCATTCCCCATGTTTCATCGGAAAACAGCGCATTGGATACTGTGGAAAAATATCCGCCTTGAAAGCTGTCCTCCGCAACGGCGTCGCGTCCGGGCAGCTCAACACTGACGTTTTCAACGGCTTTATTGTTCGAGGATGCAACAACAATCTCAAAGCCGCGAAGCTTTTCGTCCACAGCGTACATATGCAGAAAAGCGCCACCACGCTTAAGCTTGTGGCCGGAATGTGAAAAGGCATCTTCCGGATCGGCATAGGTTGCGAGGACCTTTGCTCTCTCTGTAATGATGGCGGCCACGATGTCTCTGAGCAGGGTTGTTTTCCCTGTCCCCGGCGGTCCGTTCACCGCGAGAATACCACCATCCTTCAATTCAGAATGGGCAATATTGACGGCACACTGCTGCAGCGGCGCCAGAGGATGCCGTCCCCTACCAGGCCAGGAAGCAGCCGGAAACCTGGATGGCGCGAGGACATGCCTCAGGGCGTCATGATTTTGCATCAGATTCCAACGCGTCTCCGGCGCTGTGACGCCAAGATAGCGCTTCATGGTATCGGGCAGGGCATTCTCCTGGGCCAACTTCTTTGCCCAGGAAAGATCCTTAAGGAAAAAAGAATTGAGCAAGGCCGGGTCCGGAACATCCGGCAAAGGATTCCATTGGTACATACAGAGCGCGAAAGAAGGCTTATTGACCAGCTCATCATTGAGGCCAAGAGAGCGCGTCAGCCAAACGAACGCATCAAAAATATTGTTCGCCTGCAAAGGGAGTGTATTGCCCGCGTCATCTTGGATTGTCAGCTTGGCTGCCAGCGCTTCGACCAGTTGTTGTTCGGCCAGCGGCCATTGCTCAAGACGGCGCAATTCGCCTGCCAATGCAACCGGCACCCCCCAACCGAAACTGGAAATGACAACAGGGCATTGCCCCGCCAGGCGCCCCTCACTGTCGACCATGACACTGGCAAGAACAGCTTCTCCTCTGGCTGCCGGGCGTTGTGCTCTGGTGTCGGTATAAACTTTGAGCAGAGCCTCTATAGCCGGCTCCATGGATATTGTGCCAAGGATGATCTGATAATAGAGCCGGTACCCTTTGCGATATCGTTTACTCCCGTCCTGCCAGGGCATCGTGCCATTTGAAAACCGGATGACGCTTCTGGGGTTTCCATCGCATAATGTCTCGGGGTTGCGAAATGTGGCTGGAGACAGGACTTCCATGGCGGTCCAGGCGTTCAAGACCGCTTCCGGTTTAGAATAATTGTGAGCGCAATTCCCTACCGGCGGAAGATCCAAAATCATGGGTTCAATTGATGCAGGATCTATTGCAAAGCTCTTGGCAGGAGCTTTGGATTCCCCACCAGGAATGCTTTTGGTCGGCGCTTTTTGTGACCTCACAGGTGGAACAGGAACGTTTTGGACAGGAGCAGGGTTTTCAAGCGGCGAGACCCGGGAGGACTTTTGTGCGGCATCTTCGATGGCGGCAAGCCGTTTTTTCAAACGCTCAGCTTTCTGTGTGGTTCTATGTTGCAGTTCTTCATGAAGGAGTTTCCGGAACTCCGGATTCCCCGATTCCTTTTCAAACTTTTGTTCCAACTCGGCCATGCTCGTCTTGAAAAAAGGTCTGTATGCCATACCTGTCTCACAAAATTCGTATAGTGGAAAACCAGCGCCATGCACCGTCGACATCAAAAAACTTGGCCCCATAATTCAAGTCACGCAGTTCCTTAGGGATAAGCGCATCGTGCTTTTCGCTGAACGTATTGGGAATACTTTCAGCCAACTCCCAGGCGCCGGGCCGGGGTGAGGCCAGTACGGACTGGATAGTTGCTTTACACGCATTGATATCCGTATCTCTGACATCAATAATCCCACTGAATGAATCCGCTTTGAGCCCAGCCTTACGGAGTACTACCGTAATCGTGTTGACGGCCTTATCACCCAACCAGGGAAAGATGTGCACGGTATTGCCTTGCTGAAACAGAGGGGAATCACCGAGCTTCAAGTCCCGGTAGCATCGCCGTCCTTCCTCAAACAGCGAAAGAGCTTCTTTGTTACAAAATACTGGCTCATACTCTGATTCATACAGCTCGTGCATTTCCTGTCGAATCACATCGTGCAGAACCTGTCCTTGCCCGTCAAACCTGGGCGGCCTGCCGCCTTTTGCAGGTTTCAGGGATATGCGTTTTACTTCCTCCGCCACATGAAGCACTTCCCAACGCTTTCCCGCAAACAGAATAAGCTGGCCGACAGCCAACGGCATGGTTACTGGTATGGAGCCCAGAGCCTTGCCTTCATATTCCAACCGGTATTCCTCCGGCGTATTGAACGCGGTATAGAAGGTGAAATGCTCAACTATGCGCTCGCCACGGACACCAAGTACGAGCATACCGTCCTGCGTCTGTGTCAGCAGTTCCTGGACGCCCAAGGCTCTTAGCAATGCTGCAAACATTTTTTGTTCCACATTGCCAAATGGGCCGGTTCCACACAGCAAATTCCAGAGTTGATCCGCCCGCACACCGCCGTAATATCCAATGACAGACAGGACTTGCTGTACAAGGGTTGAGAAGTGGTATTGCCCGACATCCGCAGGTTCGCACCACTTTTTTAGAAGCAAATTGATCATGGCCACGCACTGGAACGTCTCCATACGCAGCCTGTCGGTTACATGACTTTTATCCGTTAGTTCGTTTTCCGTAATGAACATGCGGAGTATTGAAGCCTCCCCACGACGTCCGGAGCGCCCCAGACGCTGGCGCAGGCTGGAAACGGAGTGCGGAGCCGTCAACTGGGCAATGGAGTCCACGTGTCCGATATCAATGCCGAGTTCCAAGGTCATAGTGCAGGCGGCGCTGGTCGGCAGTCTGTCTTCCTGGAGCCGTTTTTCCAGCCCTTCGCGCAATTCTTTGGACAAACTCCCATGATGCGGAAAAAACTCGTTTGGCACATTATGCTGCGCGCATTTATCGGCGAGAGCCACAGCCACTTCTTCAGTCTGCTTGCGGCTGTTGGCAAAGATCAAATGCGACCTGCCGCTCAGCAGGCGGAACAAGTCCTCAGTGACACATTCAAACGCCCCCGGCTGAGTACACTCATCGCCGGCCGGTTCGCGATAACCACGAACCTGAATCTTCACGTCACTCTGCGAGGCTGTCGAGGAAATGATGTCGTATGGGAATATTCTACGAGGACGTAGCGTCTCGACGACCTGCTCCATATCTCCCAAAGTCGCGCTGAGAGCTATGCGAGGTATGATTCTGCCAAGCAAAAACTCCAGCCGGTGTAAAAGCGACTGAAGCTGACGCCCTCTTTCAGAGCCAAGAAAAGCATGGAACTCATCAATGATTACGTACCGCAAATCAGCAAAAGCAGTATGGCACCAAGCCCCCCGGTTCAGCAGAAGCGACTCCAGTGATTCAGGCGTGATCAGTATAATACCCTGCGGGTTGCGAAGCTGTTTGTTTTTTGCTGATTGAAGCACATCTCCATGCCAAGGCGTCAGCGGGAGCTCCAAGATGTCGCACAGTCCAAGCAATCTTCGGTGCTGATCATTGATCAGAGCCTTAAGAGGGCTGATGTACAAAATACCGATACTTTTGACCGGGGTCCGCGCCAGACTGGAACAAGCGGGCAAGAAAGCTGCTTCTGTCTTTCCGGCTGCAGTAGCGGCACTGATGATAATATCTTTGTCCGCCGCCAGCACCGGAGCAATCGCACGCTCCTGAATATCTCGCAGTTCCGTCCATTTCTGAGCCCAAATCCACCGCTGCACATTTTGATGCAAAAGGCCGAATCCGCCACTCCCGGAAGACGCGCCCATTTCTTACAACCTGAAAGTAGCTAAAGAGCCGTCGTCCCCATCCTCCTCGTCACAAGGAATGGGAACATCAGGCATGTCAGTGTTGCTTTCAGTATCCACATGCACTTGGCCGATAAGCTGATTCCATTGAACGCCGGCCCCTTGTTCCAAGACGGACAACAGGTCAACGAATGCCTTAACCGTATTGCGTGGCGTCCGAAAATACGCGTCACCAATCTGCTGCGAGCAATGAGCTAAAAATGCGGTTAAGGCGTCATCAGGAACCAGGTACTTGCTTTCATCTCCTGATGCAAAAACATGCCGTAAGTTGCGAAGCAAGATGAGGAGCTCTTCGGGAGTCAGACTGGCCAAGTGTAATGACGGCGAAGAATAATCAATAACACCCGCTGCTCGCGCAAAGGAATTTTCAGCCAAACGGGATTGCAACGCCTCATAGCTGTAAAGCCCTTTGCGCGGATCCAGTAAGAAGTCAGGCGTCCCACCCAGTAAAAAACCAATATATTCAGCGCTCCCTTGCAGGCAGTCGTTCAACATGCGCAGGATTTGCTCGTAATTGGATGTGCGGGCTTTCTGACTGGATAGCTTATACAGGTTCACCATTTCATCAAGGTTGATCAACAGCCCCGCGTATCCCGCCTGGCGAACGAAGAGGGCCAATAGCTTGAAATGATCATATACACTCGCGTCATCAACAATAGTCCTTACCCCGAGCGCATTGCGGGCATCCGTTTTGGTTGTGAACTCGCCACGCAACCAGCGCACCGCATCAGCCTTCAGTTGATCATTACCGCTTTCATGTCCCTGCCAGTAGGCTTCGATCACTTTGGCAAAATCATACCCGCCCACCAGCTCTGAAAGACTGCTCAATCGTTCTTCTATTGCTGTGCCGACGTTGCCTCCCCGGGCATCCGCCTCTTTTCGGGCCTCGGTAATAAAGCGTTCAACAACGCTTGTCAGCGCGTTGCCGTCCTGTTTGGTCCGGGTCGAGCAGTTTCGAAGCAGCTCCGCATACAGGTTGCGGGCTTGGCCGCCAGTTGCATACAAGCGCCTGTCCGGAGCAAGGTCCGCATGTAAAGTAACAAGCCCCTTTTCCAGAGCGATGGCGCGAATAAGTTGGAGAAAAAAACTCTTCCCGGAACCAAACTCACCAATAACC
>JAJBSY010000322.1 GCA_020861205.1 Deltaproteobacteria bacterium
ACCCAGAAGTATGCGGCCGGACCGAAGCTCAGGGCGAGTTTAGCGAGATACGGCGCGACGAACATCAGGGCCAGGGCGCTGATGACGCCACCGACGGCCGAGCAGACAACGGCGGTCTGAAGCGCGAGCACTCCCTCGCCCCTTTTGGCCATGGGATAGCCGTCGAGGGTGGTGCAGACGGCCGCTGGGGTACCGGGAATATTCAGGAGGATGGCCGCGATGGACCCGCCGTAGATGGCTCCGTTGTACATGCCCGCCATGGCCAGCAGAGCCGTCAGGGGATCCATGCCGAACGTGAAGGGAATGAGGAGGGCTACCCCCATGGTGGCCGAAAGACCGGGAAGCGCGCCGATGACGATGCCCGCGCCGGTAGCCAGCACCATGGCGACAACTCCCTGCCATGAGAAAACAACGGCGGGCAAAGCGGCAAGTAAATGTTCGAACATAGGTTACCTCAGATTAGAAACCCTTTCGGCAAGGGCACGTTGAAAAGAACCGTGAAACAAATGTAAAGGAATATTTGGAAGCAGACGGTGAAAATGATGATGGTGGGCTTTTTGACGCCTTTCCACAGGAATCCGACCGCCAGCAGGAACACGATGCTCGAGCTGTAGAAACCCAAAATAACCAGCGCCGCACCGTAAACGGCCAACGCGAGCGTGACGATAAGGAAAGGCCCCCAGTTCATGGGTAGGGACGTTTCGCCGCTTTTGCCCGCTGCCGCCAGCCGTTTTTGGGTCAGGAAGCTTTCCACGCCCAGGAGCGCCAACAGAAAGCCGATACAACAGAGGCAGATACGCGGGAACAGCGCTGAATCCGATTCGTAATACGTGCATAACCACAGCCCGCCAACGGTAAGGAGCAGCCCGATGGCGGCTATGTATCTGTCTTGCATATACTGTTTCATGCGGTTTTTCTCCTTGGTCTACGGTTTGCCCATTCGTAAACGTTTACCCGATCCTGCCGGGTCGCGATGACGCGGAGCGATTTTTGTCGTCACGCGGGATCATCCGGTGACGGGGTAGAGGGGGGCTTCCCCGCGCAGGACGCGCAATACGTCGTCCACGACGGTCGTCCCCATGCGCACGAGGCTCTCTTCCGTGCTGGCGCCCACGTGGGGCATGGCCACGAAATTCGGCAGGGCGAGTAGCGGGTTTTCGGGGCGAATAGGTTCGTCGGCGAACACGTCGGACGCCGCGCCCCGTATCGTGCCGTTTTGCAACGCCGCGCACAGGGCGGCTTCTTCCACGATGCCGCCCCGGGCGGTGTTGACCAGGATCGCCGTTTTCTTGCACAAGGCGAGCCGGGCGGCGTTGATCAGGCGGGTTGTTTCGGGGGTAAGCGGAACGCTGATGTTGACATAGTCCGCTTGCGGCAACAGCTCCTCCACGGTCGCCGCTTTCCCGATGCCCAGCTTCGCGAAAGCGTCATCCGGCATGAACGGGTCATAACCCACGAGGTTCATGCCGAACCCGTTGCGGCAGATTTCGCCGATGCGCCGCCCGATACGACCGAGCCCGACGAGGCCGAGCGTCTTGTCCTTCAATTCCACGCCCGTCAGTTCCTTGGGCGCTATCTTCGGGACGGCTCCGGCTTGCAACCGTGCATGGCCGTAGGGGATCTGGCGGGACACACCGAGCATGAAGGCCACGGCGAGTTCGGCCACGCCTTCCATATTGGCCTGGGGGGTGAAAACGACTGTTTTGCCCAGTTCCCGCGCGGCCGCGACGTCGATGGCGTCCACGCCGACGCCGTGCTTGCCGATGACCTTGAGATGGGAGGCGTTTTCCATCATGGCCCGGTCCACGACCGCCGCGCGGACGATGACCCCGTCCGCCTTGGACAGGTCACGGACGGACGCGTCTTCCCAGGTTACGACGTCGACATGCTCGCGCAGGGTTTTCATGGCGCTTTCGTGGATGTGTTCCGTTACGTGGACTCGCATACGCATCTCCGTGGCGGGCGAATGGAAAAGGATGATCCGGGAGAGCCCTGATCGCTCCCGGATCATCATGGTTAATCAATGTATTCGCAGCCTTTCGCGGTAAGGGCGGCATCAACCCAGGCCCTGTCCCAGGCCAGGTTTTCGATGTCCTTCATGGTTTGGGCTTCCTTGGCGTTCTGGGCTTTCGCCTTGGCGAGCACGTCCCGCGCGTCCGCGGGATCGATAACCACGACGCCGTCGGCGTCTCCCACGATGATGTCGCCGGGGTTGACCACAAGCCCGCCGCACATGACCGGGAAGTTGATTTCACCCCCGCCTTCCTTGAGCGGACCGTTGGGGGTGATCCCCGTGGCGTAAATGGCTATTTCCCGCATCCGCCCGATGGCGTCGATATCACGGATGCAGCCGTCCACCACCACGCCGGTGATGCCGCGGCGGCGCAGCCACATGACCATGAGCTCCCCGAAAATGGCGTAGGATTGCTCGTTCTGGGCGTCGATGACGATGATGTCGCCGGGCTGGGCCATGTCGATGGCTTTATGGAAAAGCAGGTTGTCGCCGGCGCGCACTTTGACCGTAAACGCGCAACCGAGCAGGGGGGCGCCGTTCATGGGGCGCACGCGGGCGTTCATGCAGTTGACGCGGTTCATGTTGTCGCCGATGTTGGCGACCGGAATACCCGCGAACTGCTTGACCAGTTCGGGGTCGGGACGGGTGAAGCTTTTTTTGATGCGAAAGCCGGGATTAGCCATTTTCTATTTCTCCTTTCACGGCGTGGCCGTTTTAATTGAATGCGGCTGTCCAGACGGTCTGGTCCAGTTGTCCGTCCGCCGAAAAAACGAGCCGGACGGGAGTCGCGGAAACCGAGCACCGCGCATGGCCCTGGAGCGAATCCGCCAGCGCCTTGGAAACAAGCAGCCTGTCGATGGAAAGGGTATCCCGGATACAGGCTATGCGCGGCGATTCCGGTCTGCCGAGGCACGTTTTTATGCCGCAGCGCACGACGTCTTCCTCGGTTTCCAACACCATGGGCAGGCGAACGTACGGAAGGTTCGTGCTGGTGATGATGTTGGCATACGTGTATTCGAAATTGATGGAGTCGGCTAGGGAGCGGGGAACGATGTCGGCCATCCCGATTCCCGCCGCGTTGCCCTTTGTTTCCCGGGTCAGGCGGAGAACGACGAGCCGGGAGACGTCCGGGCCGCCGGATTTGGCGGCGGTGGCGTGGCGGCCGGTGATATTGGTATCCATGCCGGAACCGGAAATGTTCTTTCCTATTCTGTCGACGATGAGCAGGTCCAGCTGATCCACGGGCAGGGAAGGCATCCGCGACTTGGCGTACAGCAGAAGTTCCGCGTCTCTTTGCTCCAGGACGTTTGCGGGAACCGCTTCCACGCGGCACGTCCGGTCCCGCTCGTTCTCGATAAGGGCGAGGCCGCCGAGTATGCCGGGTTTCCTGCGCATGGTCATGCGGGCCATGGACGGCATGATGGTCTTGAACGCGGCGTTCCCATAGGTATGGGCGGCATCGGCGCCTTTCTGCTTGCCGAGGCCGATGGTCAGCATTTTGAGCAGGCCGCTTTCGTTCGGTCCGGAAAAAGAGGTGTGCGCCTTGATCCTGTTGATGACGAAGACGCCGGCCGCATTCCAGGCGTTCTCGTCCATATACACGGGAAGCCCGTTATCGAGAGAGCCGAGATGGACGACCTCCATGGAAGAGCGGATGGCGCAGCCGGCGCTCTCCTCGGTGACTCCCAGATCTCCCAGGACTTTGTTCTGGCCTTCCGCCGTGGCCCCGCCATGGCTGCCCATGCAGGGAATGATGAAAGGGCGGGCCCCCTTGTTCCGGAACCAGTCCACGGTCGCGCGCGTGACGGCGGGAATGTTCGCCACGCCCCGGGAACCGACGCCGATGGCGATCTCCCCTTTCGGCAGCGTGGAGGCGATCCCGGACTCTTCAAGCGCTCTCACGACAGCGGCCGGGATATCCTTGATGCCGTCATCGGGAAACGATTGGCGGAGTGCGTAAAATTCCGGGATAACGGCATTTTTGATCAAGTCGGGAATAATGGACATGGCATCCTCGCATGGGAGCGGTTGGCGATGAGTAAGCAATAAGCGGGCCAGGGGCGGATTTCTTGGTATTACGCCGTTTATGGTAAACGATTGCGCACATATTGATGTACATATTGCACGTATTAGAGAAATTTGCTACATTGCGCGCACAGGAGGATGCATGCCGCCAAGAATCGCGCTCTTTCCGCCGTCCCCCAAAATAGGCGAGCGCGCTCGCAGGGTGGCGGCGGATCTCGGCCTGGAAATGGACCTGATCATTCACAACTGCGTCGGCGAGGGGGCCGCGCCGCTCGCCAAGGCGGTGGAACGCGACGGCGTGGACGTCATCGTATCCCGGGGGATCAACTGCACGATACTCCAAAACGCGGTCAAGACACCGATCGTGGAAATGCCCGTAACCGGGCAGGATCTTGCGACCGCGCTGCACGAGGCGAAAAAGCACACGAAGCTCGAGCGGCCGCGTATCGCCCTGTTCGCCTTCACCTCGGTGCGGCATCATGTCGAAGTGCTGGCGGACCTGCTTGATATCGACCTGCTCATCTACCCGGTCGTCAATGACCTCAATTTTATCCGCAGCCAGATAACACGGGCTAAAAACGACGGTGCGCACATCGTCGTCACCGGGAATATCACGGGAAAACTGGCCAACGAGCAGGGGTTGCCCTCGCTGATGCTTGATTCCGGGGAAGTCGCTCTCAGCGGCGCGTTGCTCGAGGCGCAAAAGGTCGCTTATGCCCGGCGCCTGGAAAAGGTGCGCACGCGCCGCCTGCAGGCGGTGGTCGACATTTCCCCCAACGGGGTCTTTGTGCTGGACGCGCAGGGCTGCATCCAGGCGGTCAACTCGGTGGCCCGCCGGATCCTGCACCTGGAGGCCGGCCTGGAAGGCAGGAAAGCCTCCGAAGTATTGCCGAAACCTCTTCTTGAGCGCTGTTCCCGCCATGAAGCCATGGTGGACGAACTGCTTGAAATCAATAACACCCCTTTGCTGCTGAACGCCGACGTCGTCGACGGGGACGCGGCGGTCTCCGACGTCATCTTTACGTTGCAGCCGGTGGCGGCCATCAGCGAACTGGAATCGAAACTGCGTAAAAGCCTGCACGCCAGGGGACTGACCTGCCAATATTCGTTCAGCGACATTCTCGGGATCTCCCACGCCATCCAGACCACCATCGCCACGGCCCGGGCGTTTGCCGCGACGGACAGCCCGATCTTGCTGACCGGGGAAACCGGAACCGGCAAGGAACTGTTCGCCCAGGCCATCCACCAGGTCAGCCCGTTCGCGTCCGGCCCCTTCGTGGCGATCAACTGCGCGGCCCTGCCGCCATCCCTGCTGGAGTCCGAATTGTTCGGGCATGAGGAAGGCGCCTTCACCGGCGCGCGGCGCAACGGGAAGCCCGGGCTTTTTGAAATGGCGCACAACGGGACTATCTTTCTGGATGAAATATCGGAAATGAACCATTACGGGCAAACACGCCTTTTGCGCGTCCTGCAGGAACGCAGCACCATGCGCATAGGCGGGGACAGGTATATACCCGTGACCGCGCGGGTGATCGCCGCCTCGAACCGCGACTTGCCGGACCTGGTGGCGCGCAAACGGTTCCGCCAGGACCTGTATTACCGCCTCAATGTGCTGCCGCTGCCCATTCCGCCGCTCCGGGATCGGCACGGCGACATCGCCTTTCTGGCCGGCAGGTTTGTCGAGCAGTTCAGAAAAAAATACGGCGGCTCCATCCAGTTGACGCCGGACATGACCGTCTTGCTGGAGGCTCATCCGTGGCCGGGCAATGTGCGGGAGCTTTCGGGCACCATCGAACGGCTGGCGCTGCTCGCGCGCACCGGACCGGTCAGCGGGGCGCAGGTGGAGGCCGCTTTGCGTCCGGAACGGGCCCGGGTGCCTTTGACGGCCCCGGCGGCGTCGCGCGACGATTCGGAGCGGCAACGCCTTACGGCGGCCCTGGACAAGCACAACGGCCATATCGGCAAGGCCGCCGCTTTCCTCGGCATACACCGGACCACGCTGCAACGGAAAATCCGTTCGCTTGGCATCAACCTCCGGCGGACGGCCGTATAAGTGGCGCCCCGTTCTTCGCGGGCTTCCTCGGGCGCCGTGCGCCGGGGATTCACTCAAGGCCGGGGTAGAACTTTCCGGTTTCCTCATGCAGTTCCCGGCGGAGCCGCTCGATGGTCCTGCGCTTTTTAAGCCGCGCCTGAAGGGAAAGGGAAACCCACAGCAGCGCGCCGATCCCCGCTGTCAACAGGCCGTGGTCGAGCCAGGTGACGCTTCTGCCCGCGAAGGCTCTCAGCGAAGCCATCAGGCACAGGCATCCGCCCATTATGACGATGGGGTACCAGCGGGAGTGCCCCCGGCATGACAGTATCAGTCCTTTGAGTTCGTTTTCGCGGGGATTTTTTCCCGACAGATTCTCAAGCGCGACATGCCCCTCCGGCAATGTATTCCGTAAGGCTACAGGCTGCGGGTTGTGCCGTGGGGCGTCCTTCTGTCGGCGCAAGCGCCGTCCTTCCATATGAAAGAGCGCCAGAAAAAAGAGCAGCGGTATGACGATGATGAGCCCGAGCGGAAGGCCCGTCACGGGTTCGCGTTCAAAAAGCCTGCCCAGGCCGCCCAAGGGAATTGCGGCGTTCGTCCCGGACAAGGCGTTTATCGCCTCAAGAAACATGCGGGCGAGAGGGGTTGCGAGGGTTGCCAGGTCCATGAAAAAGGGTTCCTTCATAGTAATCGTTTCCCGTACTATCGGATTTTCGGTTTGTTTTGGCAACCGGGAATGTGGAGAATCGAATTATTTTATGGAATGCGCTCAGACAGTTAGGGGGTGCCTCAGGGCAGCCATCCTTCATGGCCGGGTTCCCGCAAGGCGGTAGTGCTTCAATGTGACCGCAGACAATGAAGGCGAGTTTCGCGCGGAGGGAGTGTATCAAAACATACATGCGCTTCGCGCGGGACGAGCCTGACGAGGTATCAAGTTGGGGTCTACCCGCAAGGTATCCGGTTGAAAACGCAGCATCCTTCACGTATGAGGCGGGTAAAGGCTCATTCTATCAAGGAGGAAGGCCATGCCGGTTATTCATGTTTCCATTCTTGAAGGGCGGTCGGTGGAAACCAAGCGCGCCTATTTCAAGGCGCTTACGGATGCTTCCGTGAAATGTCTGGGATGCAGGCCGGAGAGCGTCAGTATCGTGCTTTCGGAAATGCCTTTCGAACACTATGCCCGCGCGGGAAAGATGAAAGCGGACGAGTTGGCGGAAGCGGGTTTGAGCGTGGAAGCCTACCACGCCCGGGAAGCCGGGAAAAAAGGCTGAACGGGAGAAAAAAGCGGGGCGTTCCCCGCGATGGAACGCCCCGTTGTGCATCCGGCCCGAGGTCGTCAGGGGAAGTGTTCTTCGATCGCCGCCACGATGCGCCGGTCGATTTCCCCGGCATCGGCCATGGCGTCCATGATCCCGATGGCGTCCGAAAAGGCCATGCCTTTCCGGTACGGTCTGTCTTCGATAAGGGC
>JAJBSY010000054.1:0-439 GCA_020861205.1 Deltaproteobacteria bacterium
ATCCAGGAAGTGGTCAAAACGCTGATAGAGGCCATCATTCTGGTGTTCCTGGTCATGTACCTGTTCCTCCAGGACTTCCGGGCGACCATCATCCCGACGATCGCGGTTCCGGTCGTATTGTTGGGCACGTTCGGGACGCTGGCCGCGTTCGGGTTTTCCATCAACACGCTGACGATGTTCGCCATGGTTCTTGCCATCGGGCTCCTCGTGGACGACGCCATCGTGGTTGTCGAAAACGTGGAGCGCGTCATGCGGGAGGACAGGCTCGGCCCCCGCGCGGCCGCCAGAAAATCCATGTCGCAGATCACCGGGGCGCTGGTCGGCATCGCGCTCGTTCTTTCGGCGGTGTTTTTGCCCATGGCCTTCTTCGGCGGGTCCGTGGGCGTCATCTACCGGCAGTTCTCCGTGACCATCGTGTCATCGATGATCCTTTCCGTCG
>JAJBSY010000054.1:449-7527 GCA_020861205.1 Deltaproteobacteria bacterium
AGGGGCACGTGCGCAGCCACGTTCCCTTCGTGAAGCTGATGCTCTGTTTCGTCGCTGGCATCCTGTGGTTCCGGTACGGCGCGAAATTTTTCCGCGACCTGACCGGCATCGGCTGGCGGCAGCAGACCGCGGTTCAGCTTGTCGGGGGGGCGATTCTCTTCCTTCTCATTTATTTTTTCCTGAATCCCTTGGTGCGGAAGGTGGCGGGCATTCTTGACCGGTTCTTCCTCTGGTTCAACAACGGTTTCGAACGTTCGCTGAACCGGTATTTCCACCAAGTGCGGAAAATCTTGCGCCGTCCCTTGCGGTATATCGTCATGTACGGCGTGGTGGTGGCGGCGATGGGCTTCTTTTTCCTGCGCCTGCCCACGGCCTTCCTGCCGGACGAAGACCAGGGCGTCATGTTCTCGCTTATCCAGCTCGAACCGGGCGCGACCTTTGACAGGTCGCTGGAAATAGTCGGTCAAGTCGAGGACTATTTCTTTACGGAGGAGACCGAGGCCGTGGCCTCGACCATGTGCATCGTCGGGTTCAGCTTCGCGGGCAACGGGCAGAATAACGGCATGTGCTTCATCAAGATGCGGGACTGGGAAGAGCGCGACAGGGACGAACTCCGCGCTCCGGCGGTGGCCGCCCGCTCCATGCGGCGGTTCTCTTCCGTCAAGAACGCCAACATTTATTTCTTCATGCCCCCGGCGGTCATGGAACTGGGCACGGCCAACGGGTTCGACTTCGAATTGCTGGACCGCGCGAACCTGGGGCACGACCGGCTCATGGAGATCCGCAACGAACTGCTCCTGAAAGCGCGGCAGAGTTCCGTCCTCTCGTCCGTCCGGCCTAACGGCCTTAACGACACGCCGCAATACCAGCTGGACTTCGACCTCGCCAAGGCCGCCGCCCAGGGCGTGGACCTGAACGAATTGAACAGCACGATAACCTCCCTCTGGGGCAGTTATTACGTGAACGACTTTTTGGACCGGGGCCGGACAAAGAAGGTGTTCATCCAGGCGGACGCCCATTACCGCAGCAAGCCGGAGGATTTCGACGCGATCCGCATTCGCAACAACCAGGGACAGATGGTGCCGTTCTCGTCTTTCACGACAGGGCACTGGACCATGGGGTCTCCGCATCTGGAGCGGTATAACGGCGTGCCGTCCATTGAAATACTGGGGGAAGCAGCGCACGGCAGAAGTTCGGGCGAAGCCATGCTGGAGATGGAGCGGCTGTTCGAAACCCTGCCGCCCGGCGTGGACTATGCCTGGACAAGCCTTTCCTACCAGGAAAAACTCTCCGGCTCGCAGGCTCCCATGCTCTACGCGTTGTCCCTCCTGGTGGTTTTCCTCTGCCTGGCGGCCTTGTATGAAAGCTGGGCCATACCGTTCTCCGTCATGCTCATCATCCCGCTCGGCGTTATCGGCGCCCTCGGCGGCGCCATGGTGCGGGGATTGTCGAACGACGTGTACTTCCAGGTGGGCCTGCTGACGATCATCGGGCTGTCGGCCAAGAACGCCATCCTTATCGTCGAATTCGCCAAAGAGCTGGAAGAGGAGGGGATGGACCTCATCCAGGCGACGCTGCAGGCGTCCAAAATGCGGCTGCGTCCCATCCTGATGACCTCTTTCGCCTTCATCCTCGGCGTGCTTCCCCTTGCGATCAGCAAGGGGGCCGGCTCGGGCAGCCAGAACGCCATCGGCACCGGGGTTATGTGCGGCATGATCACGGCGACGTTCCTCGGGATTTATCTCATTCCCTTGTCCTTCGTCATGATTTCCCGCATATTCCACGTCAGGGTGCACAGGCTCGACGAAGACGACGAGGACCGCCCGCAACCGCCGGACTCTCCGTCCTCGGGCGAGAAACAATATGAACGGTTCTCCGCGGCCGGAGAAGGGATATAGTATGCGCTCGACCACTCTGAGTACGGCAGGCCGGATATGCCTCGCGGCGGCCCTTGTCGCGTCGTTCGCGCTTTCGGGCTGCACGCTGGCGCCACGGTACGAGCGGCCCGATCTGCCTGTGGACGCCGCCTGGCCGGAATCCGCGCGCATTTCGGACGAGGAACGGGACGCGGCGGACGCCGCCGTGAACCGGCCCTGGCGCTCTTTCTTCAAGGATCCGACCCTCGTCGCGCTGATTGAAACGGCGCTTCGCAACAACCGCGACCTGCGCGTGGCGACGATCAATATCGAGAAAGTCCGGGCCCAGTATTGGATTCAGCGGGCGGACCTCTTGCCCACCATCAACGCTTCGAGCGTCGCCACCAACCAGTATCTCAACAAGGCGGTGTCCACTCGGGGCGAAGCGTTTATCAACCGCCAGTACCAGGCTTCCGTCGGGTTTACCTCGTTTGAGCTCGACCTTTTCGGGCGCATTCGCTCCTTGAAAGAAAGCGCGTTGCAGCAGTTCTTCGCGACGGAAGAGAACGCGCGGGCCGTTCAGGTTTCCCTGGTGGCGGAAGTGGTGCAGGCGTATCTGCAGTTGACCGCCCAGAAGGAGCTTCTGGATCTCGCCCGCTCGACCTACGAAAACCGCAAGGAGTCCTACGAGCTGACCCAGCGCATGTTCGACATGGGCCTGACTTCGCAGCTGACGGTGAACCAGGCGCGGACCATTGTCGAAGAGGCGCGGGTCGCTTCCGCGCAGTATGAAACGAGCGTCGGGCAGGCGGAAAACGCGCTGGTGCTTCTGTTGGGCGCACCCATACCGGAAGGTGTGAAACTCGCCGGGAACCTGCGGGAAGTGGCGATGATTCCGGACCTGCCGCCCGGGCTGCCTTCGGACCTCATGCAGCGCAGACCGGATATCATGGCGGCCGAGCATCAGCTCCAGGCCATGAACGCCAATATCGGCGCGGCGCGGGCCAACTTTTTCCCGACCATCAGCATCACGGCCGCGTTGGGCACCATAGCCCCCGTGTATCATGATCTTTTCTCGCGCGGGGCGGGCACCTGGCTCTTCGAACCTGCGGCGGTCCTGCCCATTTTCGATACGGGGCGCAACTATGCCATCCTGAGGATGTCGGAGGCCGACCGCGATATGGCCGTCGCCACGTATGAGAAGACGATTCAGACGGCATTTCGGGAAGTGGCGGACGCGCTCGTGCAACGCGCCACCATCGGCGAGCAGCTGGACGCCCAGAAGGCGCTGGTCGAGGCGACGGAAGCGACCTACGACCTCTCGCAGAACCGGTACGAGATCGGGCTGGACAGTTTCATCAACGTCTTGGACGCGCAGCGTTCCCTGTTCAACGCCCGGCAGGGGATAATTAATACGATCCTGTTGCGCGAGGTGAACGCTCTTAACCTCTACAAGGCCCTGGGCGGCGGTTGGGAATGACGCGCCCGCTCACAACGGTAAAAAAAGCCCGCGAACGCGGGCTTTTTTTATATGACGGGGGCTTGAAACGAACCGCACGGGCGGGGCGCCACGGCGTTGGAGCGTGACCGCGGGCTTTGGCGGTGCCGGAGCCCGCAGGCGCGCGGCGATCGGCTATGGATACTCTCCCGGATACTATGGCCCGGGTTCAGGCGGCACGGGGATACCGAGGCAGAGGGAAAGGAGGCGCAGGAACATGGCCTCCTCCGGGTCGATGCGGCCGTCATGCATGACGATGCGGGAGGCCGCCCGTATGAATCGCAGTTTCACCTTGGCGGGGCTGCCGGCAAGAACCGCGACGCACCCGGAGAGTTTTTCGGGGCTCAGAAGCGTTTCCACAAATCCGGACGCTTCCGTCATGTATTTCCGCCCGTCGTCAAAGGCGCGCCGGGCAGCGTCCGCGTCCGGCGACAGCTTGGCGAGAGCGGACAAGACCATGGCGGCCGCGTCCGGTACCCGCTTCCGGGCAAACGCCAGTTGACTCTCGAACTGCGCCCCCGCCTGGCTGCGGATCAGTTGTTGCAAGACCCATTCCCTGCAGGAAAAAACTCCGTCCGCGTTGATGAACACGGTCATTTGGCCGCAAAAGGCACGGAATTGTTCTTCCGAAAGGGTTTTGAGCGCCGGAATGGCCAGCTCGACGAGCGGCAGCCACAGATCCCGCTTGAGGGAGGAAAAAGCCCGGTGATAGGTTTGAACGGCCTGTGGCGCGTCCGAACCGCTCATGGAAGCGAGCTGCTTGTCCCTGACAGCGTCCCGCGCGTCCAGGAGCAGGCCGAGAATCATATAGGAGGCTTCAAGCGGCTCGCGGCAGGCTCCGCGCAAAAGGATTTCCGCTTCGTCCGCCGTGAACGGGTGAATGCGCTCTTCTTTCTCCGGAAGCGGGGAGATTCCGCGCACCTGGCCGAGCCAGGCGACGGCCGCTCCGGAACGGTTGCGCAGTTGCTCCCACTGGTCCGGCGCGTTCCGGTCGTCTTCGGGTTCGGCGCCGGAGGAGGCAACGCCTTGGGCTGAGGCGGATATCCCCTCCCACAGCGGGTCGAGGCGGCGGATGCGCTCCGCCAGCGGCGGGTGGGTGTCGAAAAGCCCGGCATGGATGGAGCAGAAGAAAAGGTGGCCGTAACTGCCGGTCATGGCCGTATTGGCCAGCTTGGATCCCTTGGAAAGGCCGTCGATTTTCTTGAGGGCCGATGCCAGGGCCGTGGAACGGGTGAACTGGACGGACGACGCGTCCGCCAGGAATTCCCGCTGCCGGTTGACGGCCGCCTGGATGATGGTCCCCACGAAAGCCATGACGACGCCGAAGAGATAGACCACCACGGCGAGCAGAATCAGGAGGGCGAGCCCCTTGTTGCCTTTCCGGCTTCCCCCGCGGCGGGACGAGCCCCGGGCCAGCCACCTGAGCACCGTCGCGGAAAAATCCGAAAGGCACATGAGGCCGAAGAAAAGCCGGACGAAACGCAGGTTCAGCCGCATGTCGCCGTTGAGGATATGGCTGAACTCATGCGCGACGACGGCCTGCAGCTCATCCCGGGAGAGCTGGTCCAGGGCTCCCCGTGTGACGCCGACGACCGCGTCGTTGATGGAGCGGCCGGCGGCGAACGCGTTGATGCCTTTTTCGCGTTCGAGGATGTATACGGGCGGCACGGGCATACCGCTGGCGAGAGATATTTCTTCCACAACATTGAGCAGGCGGCGTTCCCCGGGATTTCTGGCCTGGGCGGGGACGAGGGTGCCTTTGAGGGCTTCGGCCACGCTCCGGCCGCCGGCGGAGAGGGAGGCGGGAGAGAACAGGCACAAAATGCCGACCAGGGCGAGAATGAAGGTCGCGCAAGAATAGGGCACGGAACTCGTAAAAGGATTATGTCCCCGGAAATAGGCGGAGTTTACAACAAAATGCCGCCAGATAAAGTCAAGGGTGAACCCCGTGACCAGCGCGAACAGCGCAACCATCACGGCGTACAACACGACCAGCCGGGCGGTGCGGCGTTTGGCGTCTTCCTGATGCGCCCAGAAGTCCATGGCTTACAAGTCGATTTTCGGCGCGGCCTGGATGTCTTTCTCGTTGTCGAAAACGAGCAGGGCGGCGTCCCGCGTGTGCCCGAACGCATTGGCAACCAGGGTGGTGGGGAAGGAGTTGCGCCGGATGTTGTACGCGGTGGCGGCGTCGTTGAACGCCTGGCGCGCGAAGGCGACGCGGTTTTCCGTGGAGGTCAGTTCCTCCGAAAGTTGCAGCATGACGCTGTTGGCTTTCAACTCGGGATACGCTTCGACCTGCAAGCGGAGGCCCTGGAAGGAACCGGCAAGTCTTTTTTCCGCCGCGTTCAACGCCTCGATGGAGGCGGGATCGGCGGGCGAAGCGGCCGCTTCCCTCAAGGAGGCCACGGCGCCGTTGCGAGCCTCGATGACGTCCCGCAGCGTCCCGCTCTCATGCTCCATGTAGGATTTGACGACCTTGACGATGTTGGGAATCAGGTCATAGCGGCGGGTCAACTGGACGTTGATCTGCGCGAAGGCGTTCTCGAAGCGCGCTTTCGACGCCACGAGCCCGTTGTAGGCGGCGATGAGCCAGCCGGCCAGGAGCGCGACGGCCCCGATAACAATCACGGCGAGAACGACGACAACGGTCATGATACTGCCCATCCTGCATCCTCCCCGGGCCGCGACGGCCCGGAATGTCACTCCCACGCGCTGGACGGAGGGAGGGATACCGGGGGAGGGAAAAATCCAGACCGTTTCCCTACCCCCGGGGTCCTTATTTATCCGACAGCCTGCGCGCCGAGATCCACGGCGGCGTCGTTCATGGCCGCGAGCCGTTCCGGCAAATGGCGCCGGACGGATTTTTTCAGAGCGTCGGGGCCGAAGGGCAAAAGCCCCGTGGCGCTGAGCGCCCCGAGAAGCACCGTGTTCGCGCATTGGATGGACCCGGCCCGCACGCCCAATTCCTGGCAGGGAATGAACCAGGCCTGTTTGGCGCAGCCGTTCACGGCCTTTTTGATCTCATCGAGGGGCGGGCAGACCTCGCGTCCGGCGGAGACGCCCGGCGGGGGCACGAAGTCGGTACTGGACAGGACGTACCCGTCGCGGGCGAGATACGGAATGGCCCGGTATGTTTCCAGCGCCTCGAAGCCGAGCACGATATCCGCTTCGCCGTGGCTGATGACGGGGCTTTGCCAGCCGCCGAGCAGCAAGGTGGATTCGACCACGCCGCCGCGCTGGGCCATGCCGTGGATTTCTCCGGAAACGACCTCCAGCCCCTCGTCAAGCGCGGTCTTGGAGAGCAGGGTCGTCGCGGTCAAGGTGCCCTGGCCGCCGACGCCCGCGAAATGAATGCGTATGCGTTTCATAGGACTTCCTTTTTGCGGGCTTTGAAGGCGGGGGATATCTGCATACAGACCATGCATCCGGCGCAGAGGGCTTCGTCGACGGTTACCTCGCCGCCTTGGCGGGAAAATGCCGGACAGGCAAGCGTTTCCGCCACCTTTTGGGCGCCTTCGCCCTGAACCGCGACGTAGGCGGTCTGGTTGCGCTTCCTTTTCAGGGTCCTGCGGGCGAAAAGCACGCAGGGCTCTTCCGCGATGATGACCCGCACGCCCGTCTTGCCCTTGGCGTCCTCGAGAGCCGCCAACGTCGCCTTGACGTTGTAAGGCCTGACTTTTTGCACCTGTTCCACGCCGATGCCGCGCACGATGGATTCGATATC
>JAJBSY010000169.1 GCA_020861205.1 Deltaproteobacteria bacterium
TCTCTCTTCACCCCCGCAATTGTACGGGATGCACGACATATATCGTCCGAGAAGCGGGGAGCTGATCCCTCTCGCGAACTGTGGCGACCGGATTGGGAACGCTGCCGCTTTCTGTAATCCTGAAAAAATAGCGGCCATAGTCATTACTGACGAGCAGGACCAGCAACCCCGTTTCCTGCCGCCCGACGACATATCAATGAATATTGCCGGGCATATGGTCGATGTACTGCGGGCTGAGCTCTCTGCCGGGCGCATCCCGCGCGATTTCACTTTCCAGTCGGGCTTCGGATCCGTGGGAAACGCCGTGTTGGGCAACCTGAGTTCAAGCGAGTTCGGCACCCTGAACATGTATACCGAGGTGGCGCAGGATGCCGCCCTGAGCCTTGTCCTGGAGGGTAGAATCCGAGCGGTTTCCGCCACTTCGCTGCTGCTTTCGGCAAAGGGGCGAAACTGCTTGTACGAAAATCTCCCCTGCCTGCGAAAGCGGGTGGTGTTGCGGCCGCAGGACGTGACCAACGACGCCGGAATGATCCACCGCATGGGCGTCATTGCGATGAATACGGCCCTGGAAGTTGATATCTACGGAAATGTGAACTCCACACACGTCATGGGCAGCGGCATGATGAACGGCATCGGCGGCTCGGGCGACTTCGCGCGGAATAGCGCCCTGGCCGTGTTCATCACTCCGTCCGTGGCTAAAGAGGGAACCATTTCCAGCATCGTGCCCATGGTCTCCCACGTGGACCACACCGAACACGACGTACACATCGTGGTGACCGAGCAGGGCGTAGCGGATCTGCGAGGCAAGAGCCCCACCGAGCGCGCGCGGCTGATCATTGAAAACTGCGCGCATCCTGATTATCGGGCCGCCCTGCGCGACTATTGTGAACAGGCCAACCGGGACGCTTCGGCTCGGCACACGCCCCACAGCTTGGATAAGGCACTATCCTGGCACCAGCGGTATTTGGACAAAAAGCACATGCTGTTATGAGGAAGCCTGTGGATCATACGGATGCGGCCGAGGTTGTGCCCGCGAAACGGGCAGAATAGCCGCTCGATGATCGTGCAAAACGGAGAAGGTCGAATGGGTAAACGAATCATCGTTATCGGCGCGGGGCCGGGGGGATATGTGGCGGCCATCCGGGCCGCCCAGCTCGGCGGCGCGGTCACCATCGTCGAAAAAGGCAATTTAGGCGGTACCTGCTTAAACAGGGGCTGCATTCCCACCAAGGTTCTCCTGCATTCCGCCGAGTTGTTGACCGCCCTCACACATGGAGGGCCGGCCAGCGGCATCTTCGCTGACAATGTACGGTTCGACTGGTCCGCAATTATGAACCGCAAAGCGCAGGTGGTGGAACGTCTGCAAACGGGAGTCAGCGCGCTGATCCGCTCCAACGCCATCACGCATATCCGGGGCGAGGCGAAGCTCGTGGCTCCAACTGTTGTTGAAATTGCGGGACAGCGTCTGGAAGCGGACGCGGTCGTCATCGCGACAGGTTCTGTTCCGGCCATCCCGGTTGTTGCCGGCCTGGATTTGGAGGGCGTGATAACATCCGACGGCGCCTTGTCGCTTGAGACGCTGCCGCAAAGCATCGCTATTATCGGCGGTGGCGTCATCGGAGTGGAATTCGCCTCGATCTTCGCGTCTTTTGGGGTTTCGGTCACGGTCGTCGAAATGCTGCCCGGTGTTTTACCCGGTATTGATACGGAAATCGCGGGAATCCTGTGCAAAGTCCTGACCCAAAAAGGCGTGCGCTTCCATACCGGCACCAGACTGCGGGACGTTTCCAAAAAGGGAGAGGGGTTACGCGTGCGGATGGAAGGCCCCGAAGGTCCGGTTTGCCTTGATGTCGACAAGCTTCTTGTTGCCGCGGGACGCCTTCCGAATACGGCCAGCCTCGGACTCGAAAGACTCGGCATGGCCATGGATGCAACACGTGTCGTGACTGATGAGCGTATGCGAACCAATATCCAGGGGCTGTATGCCGTTGGGGATTGCACGAGTAGAATCATGCTGGCGCATGTAGCCGAGCATGAGGGGCGGGTCGCTGCAGAAAACATTATGGGGCATGATGCGGTAATGGATTACAGCGCCGTACCTCTCGCTATACACACAACTCCGGCGGTGGCCTGCGTGGGGCTTACCGAGGAAAACGCCGAAAAGTCCGGCCATACCGTTAAAGTCGGCCGATTTCCGTTGATAGCCAATGGGAAGAGCCTGATTGCCGGCGACTCGGCAGGCATGGTAAAAGTGGTCGCGGGTATGCAACATGACGAAATTCTCGGTGTGCATATCGTGGGAGGTCCCGCCACCGACATGATCGCCGAAGGCGTGCTGGCCTTAAACCTGGAATCGACCTTGGAGGATATGATTTCCACAATCCACGCCCATCCAACAGTTACGGAAGCCGTGGCGGAAGCAGCAATGGAAGCTCTCGGCCGGGCAATCCACATCCCAGGGCCGTTCGCCGATAAAAGATCTGCATGACCAGCGGGTGGTGGAAAATAACAATTTTCCCCCAACGCTTCGCAAAGAAGTGTAGATTTGTTTGTTGCGTCGGCTTCGACGCCATTCGGTTTTCGGTATGCCGCCTGCTCTTAAGCGGCAAACGTGATCTTTGACTTTCTTTCGATGCTGCTACGTATCGCCGTCCATCCGATCAAGTATATCGATGGTTGCGGCATTTTCGTCTTTATTGTTTCCGAAATACCCATGCCCTAAAGGTTTCCCGCCGTGGCGGAACCTGTTATAGTTCCGCCCGGTAAGGCCGGAGCGGGACTGATCCCGCCTTGAATGGCGCCCAAACCACAGGAGGAACCTATGATTCCGGGATACGTGAAGCTTGTTGCCGATTTCCCGTTACCGCCCGTGGCGCTGGTCCGCCAGATATTCGACTCCGCCCGAATTGAGGACGCTGCGGCCGCGATGGCCGATGCGCTCGCGTCACCGGTGACGGATTCCGTCAAGCCCGGGATGCGGGTTGCCATAACCGCGGGCAGTCGCGGGATTGCCCAGCTTGTCCCGCTCCTCAGCGGTATTGTGGCTTTCGTGAAAAGCAGGGGGGCGCATCCCTTTATCGTGCCGGCCATGGGCAGCCACGGCGGTGCCACGGACGAAGGGCAGAAACAGGCTCTGGCTTTCCTCGGCGTGACCGAGGAAAGCGTGGGGTGCCCGATTCGGTCCAGCATGGAAACGGTGGAAGTCGGCGTATTGGACAACGGCATGTCCGTGCGCATGGACAAGTTGGCCCATGAGTCGGACGGGATCATCGTCTTCAACCGGATCAAGGCCCATACCGATTTCCGCGCGCCCATCGAAAGCGGCATAGTCAAAATGATCGCCATCGGCCTCGGCAAACAGTCCGGCGCGGACAATTGCCACTTGTGGGGATTCAACAATTTGAGCTACCTGATGACGGAAATGGTCAAGGTCAAGCTGGCAAGAAGCCCGATTCTTTTCGGCGTGGGCAGCATTGAAAACGCATACGATCAACTTAAAAAAATCGTTGTCATGTCACCGGACCGGTTCTTCGATGAGGAACCCGGCTATCTTCAGGAGGCCATGCGCTGCATGCCGCGCCTGCCCCTCGGCCCGCTGGACGAACCCCTTGCAAGCGGCCCGCTCGACGTGCTCGTTGTGGACAAGGTCGGCAAGGAATTTTCCGGCACGGGCATGGACCCGAACATCACGGGCAGGCCTTCATCCCCGGCTCTTTCCGGCGGTCCGTCGGTCAAGCGCATCGTGGTGCTTGACGTGTCGGACAAGAGCGGCGGCAACGCGAACGGCGTCGGCGCGGCGGACGTTACGACCGAGCGCATGGTCGGGCGTTTCGACCGGGAGTCCGTGTACATGAACTGCCTGACCTGCGGCTTGTTGAAACCGGGAGCCTTGCCGCTCGCCATGCCCACGGACAAATCCGCCATCCAGGCGGCGGTAAAGACCTGCGAATCAACCACCCCGGACGCCATCCGGTTGTTGCGCGTCCCCAATACGCTCCACCTTGGCCACCTGTACGCATCCGAAGCCATGCTTCCCGAGCTTGCAAGTCGTCCGGGCGTGGAAATTCTGTCGGACCCCGCTCCCATGCGGTTCGACGCGCAGGGCACTATTCTTGACCCCTGGCCGGCGCAGGAGAGCCGCTGAAAAGAGCCGACGCCGTTTTCGCGAAGCGGCCTGGCCTTCCACTCGAAAACTTCGGAAAAGCAGCGGGAACGGAATCGTACGACCCTGGAGAGGCCGATTAGCGCCGACCTTCACGATCCGCCTGGAAAAAAAGTCCAAATACCCGACAGGCCGCGTTTAAACGCGGCCTGTCTGATTCACGGTACGTCCGCCAGGGACATTATATGCGCTTGTCCGTCATGGCTTTGCCGAACAGCTCCTCGTCCGTGGGCACCGTGAAATTGGGAATTTCGCGGGCCACCCAGGTTGTGTTGATGTAATGCTTGGCCGTGATGTTCTCGCAGGTGATATTGCCCCCCCACGTGCCGCAGCCGAGGGTGATGGTGAACGGCATACCGTTGTTCCAGTTGCCCGCGTTGGCCATGTTCTGGGCGAACCGCACGCCCACGCGGGCGGTTTTCGTCCGCATGGCGTATTCCATGATCCGTTCTTCGTTGAAACTGTGTATCCCGCAGGAGTGGCCCGCTCCGGAATAGGCCTGGATGCCGTTCACCAGGTTGATGGCGTCCTCGAACGTATCCCACTTGTAAGCGGTCACGACAACGGAAAGCTTTTCACCGGAGAAGGGATATTCCGGGCCGTATCCGGTTTCTTCCACGATAATGCAGGTGCAATCGTCCGGAACGGTGAAGCCGGACTTTTCGGCAATGTTCTTGGCCGGGGTGCAGATAACCTCGGGATTGAGGTGGCCGTCCACCCACAGGGTGTTCTGGAGTTTTTTCTTTTCCTCGGCGTTGCACACATACGCGCCTTCGGCCTTGAACGCGTCCAGGCAGGCGTCGTACACGTCCTTCTGAACCGCGATGGCGTTTTCCGTGGAGCAGCCGATGGCCAGGTCGTTCTGTTGGCTGATGACGATCTTCTTGGCAGCGTCGGCGAGGTCGGCGGTTTCATCGATAACGGCCACGACGTTGCCCGCGCCCACGCCGTAGGCGGGCGTTCCGGAGGAGTATGCCGCCTTCACCATGCCCGCGCCGCCGGTTGCGATGACGAGGTCGACCTGGGCCATGAGTTCCCTGGTCAGGTTCATGGAAGGCGTTTCGATGCACTGAATGAGATCCTTATCGTAGCCGAGACGGCCGAGCAGTTCCCGCAGGTCGTTGGCCACCATGTTGGTGGTCTTTTTGGCGCGCGGGTGGGGCGCGAAAATAATGGCGTTGCGGCCCATGAGGGCGTTCATGGATTTGATGAACACAACCCCGGCCGGCACGGTGGTCGGCACCAGGCCGCCGATGACGCCGACGGGCTTGGCGATCTTCATCAACTGCTTTTCCTCGTCCACTTCGATGACGCCCACGGTCTTTGTCCGGTTCAGGTCGCGCATGAGACCTCGCGCTCTGGCCTGCGTGCGGGCGATCTTGCTGGGGATGTTCCCCATCTTGGTTTCCTCGAAATTGACTTCGGCCCACCGCACCGCGTTCTGGATGGCGTACCAGCCGATAGCCGCGGCCAGTTCGCGCACCTGCTCCTGGGTTGCGTTCTCAATGGTTTTCTGGGCTTTCCTGGCTTTCTCGACCATTCCGGCGATCATCGCTTGTTCAGACATGTACTCTCTCCTTAAAATTACCCGTTTCGGGCGAATATCCGTGTAGGCACCAACCGCTATGAATTGATGCGCGCGGCTTTATCCAGAATCTTTTGGGCGCGCTCCGCGATGGGCACGTCGATCATTTTGCCGTTCAGGGAGCACGCGCCCAAACCCTTGGCGACGGCTTCCCTGTAGGCTTCCACTATGGCTTTGGCCTCCGCCACCTCCGCGTCCGTGGGTGTGAAGGCGGCGTTGATGTGCCGGATTTGCCCGGGGTGGATGGCGGTCTTGGCCGTCATGCCGATACTCCGGCAATAGGCGATATCGGCCTTCAGCCCCTCCTCGTCCTTATAGTCGGCGAAAGGCGTATCGATGGCGTCGATGCCCGCGGCACGGGCGGCCAGGGCGAGCCGGTTGCGGACATAAACAATTTCCGCCCCTTGCCGGGTGCGCGTGACGCCGAGTTCCTTGGTGAGGTCTTCCGCGCCGAGCTGGACGCCGGTAATGCGCGATGCCGAGCGGATGACCTCCGCCAGCGTCTCCACGCCCTCGGCTGTTTCGATAAGGGGGATGACGCCCACGCTGTCCGGCGCCATGCCCAACGAGACCTCGATGCCGGAAATGATCACGTCCGCCGCGACGATATCCCTGGGGCAGGCCTTGGGGATAACCAGGGTATCCGGCATGGCCGGCACCACGGCGAGGAGGTCAAGTATCCCCGGTTCCGTCGAAACCTGGTTGACCCGGACGAGCATTTCCTTTTTTCCGTCCCGCGCCCTGTCGCGGAGGAAGGCCGCGACGGTCGCGCGGGCGGCCGGTTTTTGGTCCGGGCTGACGGCGTCTTCAAGGTCGAAGATGATGCCGTCGCTGTCCAGGCCGACCGCTTTTTCAATTTTGCGCCCGTCGCTTCCCGGCGTATACAGGAGAGACCGGCGTAAACGCTGTGCTTGCACGAAAAACTCCCTTCGCTCCGGCTCAGCGTTGCAGCAATGACGGCAAGGTCAGGCTGAGAGCCGGGATATAGGTTATCATCATAAGACCCACAAGCGACACGAGCAGGTACCAGATGAGGTACTTGTTCACGACCTTTCCGATCGTTCCCCCGTGGATGCCCGCCGCCACGTAAAGGTTGACCCCCAGCGGCGGCGTGATCATGCCGATGCAGAGGTTGACGACCATGACCGTGCCGAACAGGATCGGGTTGATCTTCAGGGCCAGGGCGATGGGCATGAGGATGGGCGCGGTCAGCATGATGGCCGCGTTGGTTTCCATGAATGTACCGAGGATCAGCAGCATGATGTTCACGAGCAGGAGGAACACCAGGGGATCCGACGTGATCTGGGTCACGAACCGCGCGATGGCGGCCGGGATCATGTAGCGCGTCATGATATAGCCGAACGCCATGGCGCAGGCGATGATGAACATGACCAGGGCCGAATTGATGGCCGAGCGTTTGAAGATGGCCGGCAGTTCCTTCCAGGTGACTTCCCTGTAGATGTAGAGACCAAGGAAGAGCCCGTAGAAGAGGGCCACGCAGGCCGCCTCCGTGGGCGTGAAGATGCCGCCGTAAATACCGCCCAGAATGATGATGGGCATCAACAGGGCCCAGGCTGCTTCCTTGAACGCCTTCCAAAGATCCGCTCCGCTGACCTTGTGGTCGTCATGCACGCGGTAGCCTTTTTTTCTGCCTATGTAATAGGCGTAGCAGCACATCAGCAGGCAAAGGAGAATGCCCGGGACGATGCCCGCGATGAACAACGCCCCGATGGCCGCGCCCGTCGCGA
>JAJBSY010000362.1 GCA_020861205.1 Deltaproteobacteria bacterium
TGATCCCGACGGCGCTTGGGGTGACGAGATAGTTGCGGGGGAAGACGCAGGCAATGGTACCGTCTCTCTTGATCTTCCCCAGGGCCATGTAATCCACGGCCATCCCCGCGACAAGCTCGCCTTCGGCAACGTCTTGGGCGACAAGCGACGCGCTCTTGCCGATCTTGGCCTTGTTGGCGAGCATTTTTTGCAGGAAATCCCAGCCGTACTGTTTTACCAGGAGCGAGATCCCGATGAAGGCCGTGCCCGAAACCATGGGGTCGGCGATGCCGAAAACCCCGGTGTATTCCTTATCCAGCACATCCTCCCATGTTCGCGGCGGTTTTTTCACCAGGCGAGGATTGTAGAGAACACCCAGCGCTTCAAAAAAAACGGCCGTAAATCCACGCCCCTCCCCGGCGAAAGGATCGATGCGCCCCCCGTGGGACGGCGCGCTGTACGGTTTGAGCACCCCCTCTCCCTGGAACTGGAAAAAAGCGGGGATGCCGGTCGACCAGAGGACATCGGCCACGATTTTGCCGTTTCCGCGCTGTTCCCGGATTTTTTCCGTCAGCCGCCCGGCCCCGGCCGACAGAACGTTGAGTTCCACGTCCGGGTAAGCTTTGGCAAAGGCCTCGCAAACCGCGCCGAGCAGAGGCTCCCTTACCGAGGTATAGAGCACCAATTTCTCGGCCGCGCGGGATGAGGCGACAATAGCCAGCGCCAGACAACATGCCGTTGCAACGATAGATATTCTCCGGCCCATGATACCTCCAGGACGGTTGCCCGAAGCGCGCGTACGTGACGCGTCGCGAAGGGATAGCCTCCATCATACCAGGCGGAAATTTTTACGGCAATGTCCGGCGGAAATTTTATGCCACGTAGCGAGAGGGCACAGGGGCGGAACGGGACGCTTCCGGAGTCTGAAGAAGCCCGCCCAACGCGGTCCCGGCGACAAACAGGATAAAGGCGTCGTTGATGCGGTACAGCCCGTCATCGAACATGCTCATGGCCAGGTAAAACACGAGGGGGGCGAGCAGCCAGCGGTTGGAACGGGGGCCGCGCCAGGCGGCGGCGATGGCGACGCAATAGAACAGGAAGAAGGCGGCCGTTCCCACAATGCCGGTTTCCACGAGCCTGCCCAGGATAATGTTGTGCGCCTGCTTGACCTTCGCCTCATACCCGCCGAAGCGTTCCCGCATCATCGCCCCGTGCTCCCGGGTGTAGGCCGCGTGTTCTTCTAGATAACTCTGATACCCGTGCCCGATGGCGGGCGCTGTCTTAAAGGACTCCCAGGCGACGTGCCAGATCGGCAAGCGGGTTTTGAACGTCGCGTCTTCCAGGGGATTGGTCACGGCGGAAATAAGCCGCTGCCCCACAAAACTTTCGCTCTTCACCCACAGGATGCCCCCGCCGAGAACGGCGCACAGCAGCACGGCGAGAACGAGATGTTTCACGTACCGCCCGGGGAGCGATACGCCGAGGCACAGGAGCCCCAGGGGAAGCATCAGGAGGTTGCCGCGCGTATTGGTACTGAACAGGATATAAAAGGCGAGCAGGGCTCCGACCAACGCCGTGCCCCGCTCCCGGCCTGACGCGGCAATGGCCCTGTACAGCAGGAAGAAAAGGCAGGCGGACGCGTAAAGGCCGAGCCGGGAGGGATGCATGGCGAAAAGCTTCAACCGGCCGTCATGCCAGATGGCCGGATTGTCATACCCGTAGAAAACGGCGGCAATGGCGAAGCTTGCCGCCAGAGCGAGGAACAGCGCCCAAAAATACCCGCCCCCGTGGTGCGGTACGCAGAGAGAGAGGGCCACCCCCGAAAAAACGCAGCACCCCCACAACAGAACGCGCGGGAACTTGGACAGTGTGGCCGGGTTGAGCGCGCTGGCGATGAACGCGACACAGATAAAGACGGCGAAAGCCAGAAGCGGCAGACGCACACGGTTATCCAGGAACACGCGCCAGGCGCCCCGGCGACGGACCGCGCTTATCGCGAGGACCGTCATGGTCAGAATCGTCGCGGTCGCGTCGGTACGCAGGGGAAGAAAAAAGAAAAACGCGCATACACAGAGAAAAAAAAGCGCGTCCAACGGGGAGATGCCGTGCCGCGCGCAACGGGCTCCGATGCGTTCCCGAACTGAAGGCATGTAAATAATCCTAGGTTACGGCAAAAGGTTAGGCCTCTTCCTTGCCCTGCGAACGGCGCAAGAGCCCGAGGCTTTCCGCTTCCCGGAACAGGCCGTCACGGAAATCCGGATGCGCCAGGCTGATAATCCGTTCGCACCGCTCTTTTTTCGAACAGCCGACCAGGACGGCGCTGCCCCACTCCGTAACAAGCTGGTGCACCTGGCTGCGCGGCGCGGTAACAACTTCCCCCTGCGGCAGGGTCGGAACGATGCGCGACCTGATCCGCCCGCTCTCCTTATCCTTATAGGTGGAGGCCATGCAAATGAAACTTTTGCCCCCGTCGGAAACGAAGCTGCCGTTGACGAAGTCCAACTGGCCGCCGGTGCCGCTGATCTGGCGTATGGACGAGGACTCCGACGAAACCTGGCCGTGGAAATCCGCCTCGATGCAACCGTTGATGGTAACGAGGTTGTCGTTCCGCCCCATGATCTCCGGAGAATTGGTATAGTTCACCGGGCATGAGGCGAGGCCGGGATTGTCCGCCACCCATTCATACAGTTCCAGCGATCCCAGGCAGAAGGTCCAAACCCCCTTGTGGCGGTCCGCCTTTTTTCTCGCGTTGGTCAGTTTGCCGCTTTTGTGCATGGCAAGGTAGGCATCCACCAGCATTTCAGTATGCATACCCAGGTCCCGCAACTCCGACTGCGCGATCAACGTGCCGACGGAATTGGGAACCCCGCCGATGCCGAGCTGAACGACGGAACCGTCTTTCATCTGTTTCACGATGTGCTCGGCGATGCGCAGGTCAACGTCGCTTGGTTCGGCCACGGGCAAGGCAACCAGCGGGTGGTTGCCGCCCTCGATGACATAGTCCACGTCCCGCAGATGGATACACTCCTCAAACCCGCCGCAGGTGCGCGGCAGGGCCTCGTTGACTTCCATGATCACGATCCTGGCCTTTTCCAGGAAAGCCATGGTCGAGGAGTTGGTAAGGGAAAAATTGAAATAGCCGTGTTTGTCCATGGGGGGCGTATTGATGACGGCGACATCCACATCCAGGGCTTTTCTGTATATTTCCGGCTGGTAGCGGTAGGACATGGGAATGTAGTCACACCGCCCCTCCTCCGCCCAGCGCCGTTCCTGGCTGCTGAAATGCCAACTTGAATAGGCCAGGGAAGACCGGTCCGCGACGCGCTCCACGACGGCCAGGGGGCGGACGCTCATGAGCCCGCGAATGCCGACGTTGCGCAATTCATCCTTGCGCATGGCGAGGGCGGCATCAAAGGCGATCGGCTGGCACAGCCCCATGCCGTATTCCACCCAGTCCCCGGACTTGACCAGCGCCGCCGCGTTTTCGGCGGATATCACCTTCCGCGCATATTCCTTCATCAGCATACACATCCCCCTCTTGGATGATGAAAACACCGTGCATCCGCATCAGAAAAGTACGCGGTAAAAAACCGCAAAAAAAGACGGACCCTGTTCAAGGGAGAAGCGGACGAGAGCCTTCCGCCATATGACTATACCATAAACGCCCCGCATCTCAAGGAAGAAATGGCGGGACGGGAACCCGGGCCCCGGATTTTCCGCGCCCGTTCTTCATCGCAGGATATATCCCGCGCGGCGGCGTTGCGCTATTTCTTCATGGCTTCCACGCGCATGGCGGGCGGGAGCTTCTCCAGGGCATACCAGAACGCCGTTCTCGGCATGACGGAACGGCGTTCCATCAGAAAAGCGAAAACGGTCTCGGGGTCCGCGCCTCCCGCGACTTTGAGCGCCCAGCCGTACCCCTTTCGCACCATGTCATCCTGGTCCCCCAGCAACGTATCGGCTACAGCGTATATTTCACGCCGGAACGCGTCTTCCTTGGCCAAAGGAATGAAAGATACGGCGGCGGCCCGCTTTTTCCAGCGGTTTCCCGAGTCCGCCCACGCCCGGACCCGAGCCGCGGAATCCGGGTACATGCCGATGAAGGCCCCCACGCTCCGGGTGCACAGCATGTCGCAATGAGCCCAATTACGCACGTGGACATCCAGCCAGCGGTCAAAAAGGGCCAGATCGTCAGGCGTATAGAGCCCGCGCGCCCTGTACGCCAGCTCGCAGGCAATGCCGCCTTCCTCCATGTAGCCCGATTCCCAGAACAGGTCGCAAAGGTCAAAAACATCCCTTTTCGGCCTTTTGCGCACCGCCGCCCAAACCTGGCCGGCAGCCCGTTTCACCTGGGCCGCTTTTACGCCATGGACGAGGATATCTTCCTTGAAAAACTGCCGCGTGCTCTCGCGGACGCGCGCATCCGCGTGTTCCCGCAAAAAGTCGCGCGCCGTTTCGACAATCCGATGCATCGAGCCTCCAGACCTCTTCCTTACCATACGCGACCATGAACGAAACAGGGGGCGTTCGCCCCCTGTCCATATCCACTCGCCGATCTTATTTGGATGCGGCCCGCGGCTTCATCGCAAAGCGGTAAACTTCCGAAATCTCCTTGTCGTATCCGTCGTAAAACCCTTTGGGCATCCCCAGGATAATCCGCGCGCCCCGGTTGAAGTGCACCAGGAGCTCGCCGGTGGCCGCGTCAACCGCGAGGCCCTCGATCTCGCCATGCCGCTTTACATCGGTGAACGCCATTTCGCGCGTGACCGTGGCGTAGGTCTTATCCGTTATGTTGACGCGGTAGAGGTTATCGGGTTCGTCGTAGTCGGCTTCCCCGTCGTCGGCGGTAACGTACAGCGCGCCGTCGTAGTAATAGACGCCCTGGATCCACTGGGGAACGGGCTGCAGATGCACCTTGCGCAAGTATTTGCCCGAGTCGAGGCTGTATTCGTACAGGTAGCGGCCGCTGTTTTCCCCGACCCAGGAACTCATCCAGACGGTGCGCTTGTCACGGTCCACGCAGATGCCGGAAACTTCCTCCTGCCCCGAGGACGGCTCGAATTTGAAGGTGCGTTTGAACTTGAGCGTGTCCGCGTCATGGATGGCGATCTGGATGTCTTTGCCGACCCCGTCCATGAACCATTCGGCGCTGATGAACAACTCGCCGTTGAAAACGTCGATGTCGCCGATGTGGTTGGAAGGGATGGCGTACCCTTCGAAGGGGTTTTCGTTGGACGCCACGAGGTTGCCCTTTTTGTCGTATTTATAAATGGCCTTGCTGCCGCTCACGTAATAATACTTGTCATCGACGGCTATGCCCTGCCGTCCCTTCACCGCGAAAGCGTCCTTCATCGTATAGGTGTACTTGGGAAGCTGGTCGGCATACTGCTCCAGGCCGGCAGCCGCCGCCGGCGTCGCGGAAAGGAGAAAAAGGATCAAAAACGCTGCCATTCTTCGCATACATTACTCCTGGAGTGGTTGGAGGGTTGAAAAAGCAAGCCGGATACCGGGGCCAAAGCGGTCGTCCCGGTGTACGGACCGTCGGAAATTATATAGGTTCCTGGCTTTTCTTCAAGCCGAATATGACCGGTTCCTGTCCACCCGGCGCTGCATTTCTCCGTGGTAGCGCTTTCCCAGTACCGCCCTGTTCCCGCTCACCCAGGCGGAAAGCCGGGTTTCTCCGGCCGGCACGGCACCCGGCACGTGCAGCAGGTCCGCCATGAGGCCGCCGATCTCCTCGCGGGTCACGAATACATCGCCCACGAACGTGCCGATAACAAGACTCGCCCAATACCCCAACGCCGGGGGAATGCCCACTATGGCCCGCCGGAGGCCGAGTTCCCGGCGCATCATCGCAACGAGATCGCGGTACTCGTAATCTTCCGGTCCGACCGCGTCCACCGTCACGTTTTCCCGAACGGCTCCCTGGGAAATCATACACTTCGCCAGATCGTCCACATGAATGGGCTGGATATGATAGCGCCCGTTGCCGAACATGGCGAAAACCGGGAAACGCCGGAGCGTCCAGGCGATGTTGTTGATGAGGATATCTTCCGGCCCGAACAGCACGGCGGGCCGGATAATGGCGTGGGACAAGCCGGAGTTTTTGAGAACCCGCTCCAGGTATCCCTTGCCGCGAAAATATTCGAAGGGCGAGGATTCGCAGGCATTGGTGATGCTCACGTGGACCACGCGTCCGACCCCGGCCGAACGCGCCGCCTCGAACAACGCTTCCGTATTGCGGACGGCCCCCGCGTGGCTGAACAGGCCCTCCCGGTTGAAGCGCACCCAGTAGGTGTTATACAAAACATCCACGCCGCGAAGGGATTCGGCCATGGCCGCCGCATCGTCAAAGCGGTAAGGGAACGCCCGCACCCTGCCGCCGAACGGGTTCGGCCGGTTCGGTGAATTGGTCAACGTAATGACGTCTTCCCCGGCTTCGAGCAACCGCCGGGCAATGTATTGCCCTGAAAACCCGAACGCTCCGGTGACCGCGTGCAAGGCCATGATTGCCTCCTTTGGTTGAATGCCTGGTCATCATACGGCCAGGGGCGCCGGGCCGCAACCAAACCATTCCTCCGCGCGGCCTCCAGGGAGGACCGGCGCCTGCCTTCTTCCGCCCTGCCACCGAAAAAGCCCGCATCGGCGGGCTTTTTCGGTGTGTCGCACAAGTACGCGTTTTTTTCTAATGCTAGATCAGCCCCTTGTCCGCCTGCGCCTGAACGGCCGTGATGGCTATCGTGTTGATCACGTCCGGCACCAGGCAGCCGCGCGAAAGGTCGTTCACCGGCTTGTTCAGCCCCTGGAGAATCGGGCCGACGGCAATGGCGTTGGCCGCCCGCTGCACGGCTTTATAGGTGTTGTTGCCGGTATTGAGGTCCGGGAAGATGAAGACCGTGGCCTTGCCCGCGACCTTGCTGCCCGGCAGCTTGGTCTTGGCCACCACGGGATCGATGGCCGCGTCGTACTGCAGCGGCCCTTCGAGGGGAAGGTCCGGCGCCATTTGCTGGGCTATCTTGGTGGCTTCCGCCACCGCGTCCACGTCCGGCCCCTTGCCGGAAGTGCCGGTAGAGTAGCTCAGCATGGCCACGCGCGGCTCGACCCCGAATATCTTGGCGGTTTGAGCCGAGGAAATGGCGATGGCCGCGAGCTGTTCGGGGGTGGGATTGGGGTTGACCGCGCAGTCGCCGAGCGCCAGGACGCGGTCTTTCATGCACATGAGGAAGATGGAGGAGACGGTGGTGATGCCGGGCTTCATCTTCACGAACTGGAAGGCCGGGGTGATGGTGTGGGCCGTCGTGTTGCGCGCGCCGGAAACCATGCCGTCCGCATCATCCTTCCAGACCATCATCGTGCCGAAATAGGACGGGTCGAGCATGGTTTCCCGGGCCTTTTCCTGCGTGATGCCCTTGGATTTCCGGGCTTCGTAGTAGGCGGCTACGTACTCGTCGAACTTGGGGTAAGCGGACGGGTTGATGATCTTGCCGCCGAAGGAAACCTGCAG
>JAJBSY010000134.1 GCA_020861205.1 Deltaproteobacteria bacterium
TCCGTTGACATATTTTTAAGCAACTCGTAATCCTGCACTAACGCATGGAAAATGCGTATGAAACGTCTGGCAAAGGTTGTTAACCAAACTTTTTTGCAAAAGAAGGAAGCAAAAATGAAAAAACTTATCACTCTCGTAGTGGCCGGTTGCATGGTCCTGGGTTCGCTCGGTGCCGCCTCCGCCGTCGACGTGAAAGTGTCCGGTCAGTGGTGGTTCCACTACGGCTACTACTCCAACGCGCTGCTGGTGGATAAAAGCGACTCCGGCAAGCACGCCGACCGCACCCGCGCCCGTCAGCGCGTACGCACCCAGATCGAATTCATCGCCGACGAAAACCTCAGCGCCATGTTGAACCTCGAAACCAACATGCATTGGGGCGACACCGATAAAGGCTCCGGCGGCCCGAACAACACGTACGGCGGCCTTGACGCCGACAACGCCACCTTCTTCATCAAGCGCGCCCACCTCGACTGGACGCTGCCCAACACCCAGGTCAAGACCCGCATGGGTATCCAGGGTATCGCCATGCCGTCCGTGGTGTTCGGCAACCCGGTGATGAACGCCGACGTGGCCGGCGTGTCCGTGTCCACCCAGTTCACCCCGGAACTCGGCCTGACCTTCTACTGGGCCCGTCCGTATGACCGCACCTACTACGACGACGCCCAGAACGACGGCAACAACGATCTGGACGACATGGACCTGTTCGGCATCATGCTGCCCATCAAGACCGACGTCATCCGCGCCACCCCCTGGGCCATGTTCGCCCTGATCGGCAAGGACAGCGGCTTCTACGGCACCCAGGGCGATGACACTGTGGGCATCAACGCCGCAGGCAATATCGCCATCATCCCCGGCAACTACGCCGCCAACGCCTACAACTACAACCGCGGCCAGCGTCGCTGGAACGGCAACCGCCTCGATACGAGCCGGATGGACAGCCAGACCTACGGCTGGTGGGCCGGCACGACCTTGGAACTGCCGATTCTCGATCCCTTCTTCGTGAAAATCGACGGCATGGTCGGCGGCGTTGAAACCGGCGTGAGCGAATACGACATGTTCGGCTGGATGGTCGCCGCCGACATCGGCTACAAGTTCTCCTGGGGCGCGTTGTCCTTGCAGGGCTTCTACTCCTCCGGCGACAAGGACGACGACGACCTCGGCCAGCTGCCCATCATCTCCGCTGACGGCGAATTCGCCACCGGCGGCTACGGCTTCGGCAGCCACGACTGGCGCCGGTTCGACAGTATGCTGTCCAACACCGGCCAGGGCATGTGGGGCATCGGCCTGAAGGTCGCCGACGTTTCCTTCGTCGACAACCTGAAGCACACCCTGATCGCCATGTACTACGGCGGCACCAACAAGGGCGACTCCTGGACCAACAAGCGCCGCCCCGGCGACGGCATCCAGAAGACCGGCGACCGCTTCAGCGGCAACACCCTCATGACTTCCGACCGCGCGTATGAAGTCAACCTGCTGAGCGAATACAAGGTCAACGAAAATCTGGCCCTCAAGCTCGATTTCGCCTACATCTGGCTTGACCTCGGCGACAGCTGGAAAGACAGCGGCGACACCACCGGCAGCTTCGTTACCGGCATCGGCGTCCGCTACCAGTTCTAGCAACCGCTCGGAACAGACGTTTCGCCGGGGGCCGAATGGCCCCCGGTTTTTCTTTATCCCGCAAAGGAAAATTTGAAAGCACGTTCCGGAGTGCCGGGACTTTCATGGTCGGATATCCTTATGGTACACTAACCATGAACCAGTGAGGTCCCCCATGTATCCCGCATTCGCTCAAGGCGCCGCCGCCTCTCATACAGCGCGCCGTCGGCAAACGGTCCTTGCCCGCCAAGATATAGCGCCTGATTCCGTCTACGCCGTCACAACCACCGGGGTGTATTGCCGGATCGGTTGTCCCGCCCGGACACCCAAACCGGAACACGTCCTGTTTTTCGATTCCGGCGAAAAAGCCGTGGAAGCCGGATTCCGCCCGTGCAAGCGATGCAGGCCGGACGAACCGGGAACGGATGCACGGGATGCGGCGCTTGTCGCGGATATCTGCCGCCGTATCGAAAACTCCCTTACGCCGCCTTCCCTGGCAACGCTCGCCGCGTCCGCCGGGCTGAGCGCCTCCCACCTGCGCCGCATTTTTCGGCGAATTACCGGGGTTACTCCCAAGGCCTACGCCAAGACCGTCCAGGCCGAACGGCTGCGGTGGCGGATGAGTGAAAGTGGAACGGTCACCGAAGCCATCTACGAGGCCGGGTTCGGGTCTGCCGGGCATTTTTACGGGCAGGCGGACGGGTTTCTCGGCATGACGCCCTCGGCATGGCGCGCGGGTGGCGCGGCCACGCGCATCCTGTATGCCACACGTCCGTGCTCGCTGGGCTTCGTGCTTGCCGCCCAGACGGAACGCGGCATTTGCGCCATATCGCTCGGCGATGATGCCGCCTCGCTTGCCGCCGAACTCGCCGAACGCTTCCCGGCCGCCGAACTTATCGCGGACGATCCGTCGTTTACGGCGGCAATGGAAGCCGTTGTAGCGTTTGTCGATACCCCCGGAAGCGACTTGAACCTCCCCCTGGATATCCGGGGAACCGCCTTTCAGCGCAGGGTCTGGCAAGCTCTGCGGGAGATCCCAGCTGGCGCGACCCAAAGCTACGCGGACCTGGCCGCCGGGATCGGCGCGCCGGGCGCGGCCAGGGCCGTCGCGCGCGCGTGCGCCGCCAATACCCTGGCCGTCGCCATACCATGCCATAGGGTAATCCGCGGGAACGGCCGGTATTCCGGCTACCGCTGGGGAGTGGAGCGAAAGAAGGCATTGCTTGACGCTGAAAAAAAACGTTGTGAGGAATGATGCCGCACCACGCGCTCACATGTTCGATCCCGCTGCCGCAAGGATTCCGCCGCAAGGATTTCCTGGCTCTGCACAGTCGCGACGAGCGGATGGTTTCGGAAAAGACCACCTCCCGCAGCGTGACGAAGGGTATCCCGTGGGATGGTTCCCCGGCGTGCCTCCGGATCGTTCTGCACAAGGACGCTGTCATGGCGAAGCTTGCCGTGGACGGGCCACCGCGCGATGGCGGCACCGTGAGGCTGGAACAAACCGTCCGGCGAATGCTCGGGCTGGACCAGCCGGTCGCCGCGTTCGAGGCCGCGTATGCCGGACATCCGCTGCTTGGCGGCCTTGTCGCCGCCAACCTGGGGCTTTGCGTCTCCCAAACCGCGTCTCCTTTTGAAGCGCTTTCCTGGGCGATTCTCGGGCAGCTCGTCAGCGTGCGCGCGGCTGTCGCCATGCGGCGCAAGTTCACGCTGGCGGCCGAGATCAAACACTCGTCCGGTCTGTGGTGCTTTCCGGACGCCCGGGCCGTCGCCGTGATGGACGTACCCGCCCTGCGGGCTTGCGGCCTGTCCCAAACCAAGGCCCTTTCCCTGCAAACCCTTGCCAGGTCCGTATCTTCAGGCGACCTCCCCCTGGACGCCTGGCTGGACGCCGCCCGCGCGGGACGCCTGGACGCCGACGAGGTCCGCGCACGGCTCGGAGCGATTCGCGGCATCGGTCCTTGGACCGTCAGCTATGCCTTGCTGCGCGGATTCGGGTACCTGGACGGCTCTCTGCACGGAGATGTCGCCGTCCGGAGAAATCTGGCTCGCCTCCTGCACAAGGAAACGGTCACGGAAAAGGAAACCGAGACATGGCTGACCCCGTTTTCACCCTGGCGCGCGCTGGTGGCCGCCCATTTGTGGGCCATGCAATCCCGTGACGGATACTGACCTTCGCGGCAACCGTTCCCCTGGAGCACTCGGATGCAAAAACGCATAGCATGGCCCTCCCGGTATCGCTGGCTTCACGAATATCTCGTGCGCAAACCGGATGCGGAGCTCGAATACAAGGAGAGCTGGGACGCGCTGCTGTACCGCCTGCACGGCAAAATATTCGCCCTCCTTCTCCGCAATAAAACCGACGGCACGCTCTTGAATCTGAAGTGCGATCCATACCTTTCCCTCATGTTCCGGGAAAAGCATCCGGCCGTTTTGCCGGGCTGGCATATGAACAAGCTGCACTGGATCTCCCTCGCCTTGCGCGGCAAAACGCCCGAGGCCGTCTGCAGGGAGCTGGTCGACAGTTCCTACGCCTGGGTTTTGGACAAATTGCCGGGCTATTACAAACATCCGTCTTCCGTCCCTCCTCCCGGCGGCAAGGTTCCTATCCCTTGAGCCGGACCGCCCCGTTTCCGGATATCGGCTTAGGGCTATTTTCCGTATTTCCCGCTTTCTCCAATCCCGGCATCCTCCCGGAACGCCGGCCTTGCGCTCCGCGCGGGGCGAGCCCGACGAAGTCTCAGATAAATTGAAGCACCCCCGTTCATCACGAGAGTTGTCCGTCGTCCTCGCGCATGATAAAAGGCAGCCATCTACCCTTACCCAGGATATGTATGCGACACGGACAGCCCGACGCCGGTTTCGCGGCATCATCCCTTTCTGCCCGCCATGAACGGACCGTAGCGGCTTTCATGCTGGCGCTGTTTTACCTGACGCACAACGTGGGGACGGTGTTTTTCCAGGCCCGCAAGGTTCCGCCGGACCAGAACGGCGCGGCCGTGGCGGCCTATTTCGCGGGCATCGTGGCCGGGGCGCTGCTGATGGCCGTCCTGGAACGCCGGGACACCTGGCGCTCTCCGGACAAGGACGGCAGACTTTTGCGGGCCTTTTTTCTCGGCCTGCTGCTCTTCCCTTCGATTTTCAGCGAGATTTCGATGCGCGTCACCGGGTACCCGGGCACGGCCTTTCTCAATTTCTTCCAGCCCATGCTCTGGGCAGCGCAGCTTCCCGTGGCCGTGCTTTTCTTTTTCCGCCACGTGCCCGCCGAACGGCAGGCCCTGTTTTTTTGCGCGGCCATCAGCGCCGGACACCTGTGCTGGGCCCTTATCGCACCCCTGGCCGCCTCGGCCGACCCGGGCGGCGCGGCCTTGGCGGGCACGGTGAGCGCGGCGGCCCTGGAAAACCGCTTTCTGCCCCTGCTCAGCCTGACCCGCAACCTCCTGGGCGCGGCCTTTTCCCTGCTGTGCTGGTTGCTGGCCCAAGCGGACGCGCACCCGACCCGTGGCCCGCAGGCCAGGCCAGGCCAGGCAAGGGGCACGTTTCCGGCCCGGGGTTTCGCCTTGTTGCTTCCGGCGTTCCTAGCCTGTTCCCTGTTCAACGGCTTTACCGGCTATCTGTTCTTCCCCCGCCTGGCGGGGGGGGGCCAGTACCCGGAATACCTGCACATGGCCGTGGCCATGCTCTTTCCCCTGGCCTGTCTGTATCTTGACCGTCGTGGCGATACAGCCCTGCTGCGCCTGACCGGCATTGCCGTCCTGAGTTTCGTCCTGTTTCCGCTGCTGCTGTTTTTGCCGGCCTCCGCCTGGGCCGGGTGGGCCGTGTACCCTATATGCACGGCCGCGCAGCTGCTGCTGACCTATTGCGGTGCGCTGGCCTTTGCCCGCTTCGCGCCGTTTTCCCGCCTGCCGTCCCTAGTCGTTTCCGCGACCTGGCTGACCATGGCCGTAGCCGTGCCGGGAAGGCTTCTGGCCTTGGTCCTGCCGTCCAAGGGCCTGCCGGTTTTCCCCGTGGGTTGCCTCTTGGCCGCCTTGTGCGCGGCCTCGCTTGTTCCGCTGCGCCGGGCCTTTCCCCTTCCGGAGCCCCCCGATACCGGAGCGGAGAGCGACAGCCCGGATGCCGCGCCGAATACGGCCGAAGCCGCCAGGCTCGAACTCCTGCGCCTGGAGGCGGAGGCCAAACTGCGGGCCTTTGCCGCCGCCTTCGACCTCTCGACGCGCGAGGCCGAAGTGCTGGACGGCATCCTCCGTAGCCTGGACAACGAGGCCCTGGCGGCCAAAATGACGATCAGCGTCCGGGGCGTGCGCTACCATCTCGGCGGCCTGCTGCAAAAGACCGGCTCGGCCAACCGGCGGCGGCTCGTTCATTTCTATACCTCCTGGCACAACTAGACCGTTACGCCGCAAGTTCTTCCGTATCCCCCCGCGAGGCGCCGGAACCGACCGGCCGCATCCTCCTCCCGGGATGGACCGCCCCCGGGCGATTCCCGCGCCATCCCATAAAAAACCTATGGCCCGCCGGAGAATGCCGTCCTTTTCCTGCTAGAGATCCTACTTTTTTTCAAAAAAACGGCTAAAAAAGGAAAAATGCCAGTATTGCGCCAGTTCCCTTTTTTTCTCCATCCATTTATACAATATCTGATTTCGTCCGCGACCCGGCCGCGTCGGAAGGCGTCGCCGGCGCATGATACTCATACTCCAGCCTTGAAAACGATGGGAACCATGGCCCGCGGGATTGGCGCGTAGCGGCGTTGTCGCCGTGAAACGGCGATCTCGCAGGCCGAACCGGACTCGGAGAGCGCATCGCTCTCTCAAGACCGGCCGCGCGCGGTGCCGGAATACCGATTGGGGGGACGTTCCGTTGCAGTGAGGAACGCAACCGGCAGGCGGCACCGCGCGCGGCCCTCATTCCGCGTCGTGCCTAGGCGTGCGACGAAGCGGTCAGTACAAACCGCTACATTGAATTCCATCCCGGCAGGGGCTTGAACTTGCGTGTTGCGGATAACAATGCGGTATGCTCCCTGGCGGATATGGCCCAAACCCTCGGCGCGACACCGCTTTGGCCCGGAGCCTGGCACCGCACGCGGCCACCTCTTCTCCGGCCTGGCATACGATACATGGACGGCGCAATGGGCAACGCCTTCGGCAACCTGCGCGGCCCCGGCCGGTCATGCCGCAGCCATCGACGCCCGGCTCGTGATCCTTCTGGATCACCCCACTACCGCCGCCGAGTACGCCGATTTCTCGGGCGCGAACGGCAACTACCGAAACTTCGCGCCACTTACGACGCGCTTTTCGGCGACCATTCCCGTTGCCATCGGGTGGACGTGGCCCTGGAATGTAAATTCCAAAAAGGGGAAGATTGGCAAAAGCGGTGTTTGGAAAGGCGCGCCCACCTTTCACACTTACTATCGATGGACAACATCAAAACCGCCCCGCTGCAGTATGGCAACGTGGCGGTTTCAGTAGTAACCGGCGGACAGACCTTTAGCCCTTATACCCCCAGAGGCATCCGCTATCCCGGAAGCGGAGATTCCTCCCCCGACGCTCGCGTGGCGGATGATCATGCGCGAAAGCAATATCTTCTTTAATACCCTGCCGCCGCTTTGGCTTTTTTCCGCGCGGTCATCCAATTTCGGAACATGGGCCAGCAGAAAGCGAGGCAGCTGATCAGGATGAACGCAAGACAGATGGGCTGCAGGAAAATCGAAAAATCTCCGTAGGACATGATGAGCGACCGTCTGTAGT